>NZ_JBEZXE010000005.1:0-112447 GCF_040637885.1 Kitasatospora sp. NPDC028055
CTGCGCGGTCCCCCCGCCGCCACCCGCCCCCCCGCCCCCCCCCCCCCCTCCCCCCCTCGCCCGCCCTGTGGGGGGCCCCGGGCCCGCGCGGCGCCCACCGCAACGCGTGCGGGTGAATCTCACCGAAGCCCCTGCGCCCGGACCCGCCGGGAACCAGGATGGCCCGGGTGAAGACCCCCGCCCCCGCCCGAGCAGCGGCGCCAGACCTCTGGCACCACTACGGCCGCACCCGCACCGACCGGACCGTCCCCGACTCCTTCTCCTGGGTCTGGGCCCAGGACGGCGGGCCGGGGCCCGAGGTCCTGGGTGACCTCACCGGCCTTGTCCTGGCCGACCTCGGCGCGGGCGCCGCCCGACACGCCGCCCACCTCGTCACCCACCATGCCCCGGCCCGGGTCGACGCCATCGACGCCTCCCCCGCCCAACACGCAATGTCCCGCGACCTCTACGGCGGCCTCGCACCACGCCTGCGCACACTGCACGCCGACGTGGTCGAGCACCTGAACGCGCAGCCGGGCGCGTACGACGTCCTCTACTCGGTCTTCGGAGCCCTCGACTTCACCGACCCCCGCCGACTGTTCCCGGTCGCTGCCCGCGCCCTGCGCCCCGGTGGGCTGTTCGCCGCCTCCACCCTGGGCCACTACATCGGCGGAGCGCCCGCCGAACCGGACGTGCGGCACGCCGACATCCCGGCCCGCAGCTCGGACGGCTCTCCCACCTCGATGCGTCGCTGGGTCCTCCAGGAGCACGTCTGGACGAAGCTGCTGGAGGAGGCCGGCTTCACGGCGATCAGCATCGCCAGGTTCCCCCCGACGGCTTCGGGCGCACGTTCAGCCGACACCTTGCTCGTCCAGGCCTCCCGGCCACGGTGAGGAAGGCCCGTCGCGGCACATCCGGTGTGGTGGTCACCGTCCGATGGAACTCCTCAGCTGTCTGGGGGCCGGGCCGTGCTCAGCCGATTCCCCGGACCGGCGGCTCGTCCCTGGTCCCGTCTTCCGCGACGACCGTGAACTGCTCCCTGCCCGCCACCGACAGGTCCACCGGGTACAGCGAGGCCGTGTCGTTGACGTCCAGCTCGCGGCTCTGCCGGCCGGTCGCGGCGTCGATCCGGGTCAGCTTGTCGCGGGTCATCGCCCACACCGACGTCCCGTCGACCAGTACCCCCGTCACCTGGTCGTCCAGGCCCGCCGTCCACTGCTTGGTGCCGTCCGCGAGGGAGTAGGCGACCAGCCGCCCGGTGGCGGTGCGGCTCGGGTGCGGGCCGCCGCTGATGCTGACGTCGCCCTGCCGCTCCCCCGGCACGATGAACAGGTCTCCGACCACCATCCCGCCGAGCAGGGGCCGGGCGGTGAACTCGTCGAAGGCGTGGACCCCGCCCAGCATCACGTCCAGGTCGTACTCGTCCCCGGAGACGGGGATCTCCGCGCGCCGGCGGCCCGTCCGGTCGAAGCTGAGCACCGCGTGGGTGCCGCGCTCGGCCTGGGCGTCGACCCAGACCGTGAGCGGGTCGACGGACACCACCATGAAGTTCTTGAGTCCGCCCTCGGCCGCCATGGCCGCCCGCGTCCGCCCCTGCCCGTCCCCGGGCACCAGGGTGCGCACGACCGCCGTCCCGTCACCGCACGCCGCGGCCGTCACCACGTCCTGGTCCCCGCCCGCGACCTCGATCGGGGTGCACCCGGCGTCGGGCGCGCTGCGCCACAGCTCCTGGCCGTCGGTCAGCCGGACGGCCCGCCAGCCGTCGATGCCCTGCAGCACGGCCTGGGCGCCCGCCACGGCGACGAGGTCGGAGTCCGCGCTGTCCCCGTCCCGGGCGGGGGCGTTCACGGTGGCGGTCCAGCCCTGCTTGCCGTCCGCGAGGTCCAGCGCCGTCACCGCCGCGCAGGGCTTGCCGTGCGGCGAGTGCCCGACCAGGCCGATGCCGCCCGCTCCGATCCCCCGGCTCATCGTGCACACGGAGTCGGAGCCCGGCGGCGTCCACTGCCAGGCGACCGACCCGCCGCCGCTGCGGTAGGCCACCACCTGGTCGGGACGGACCCGCACCACCAGGCTGCCGTTGGTCCAGCTGCCGACGGCGCGGACGGTGGCCGGGTGGTCCGCCGGGGCCTTCCAGGAGTCGTTGAGGCCGTCCCCGGCGAAGCAGAAGAAGACCCCCAGGCCCAGCACCGTGCCGACGGCCGCCGCCGGGAGTCCGCGCCTGGGGTGGATCAGCGCCCAGACGAAGCCGGCGCCGCAGGGCAGCAGGCCGAGGATGCTGATGGCGCCCAGGTAGCCCAGGCTGGCGCCGCCGAACCCGTTCGCGGGGCCGAACAGCACGGCCAGGCCCATGCTCGCGAACAGGGCCCCGAGCACGCCGCCGGTCAGTACGGCCCCGGTCTCCCTGTGCTCGGCGAACCTGGCGGCCCACCTCGACCTTGCCCGGACGACGCTGTCCTCGGGCCGCTCGGCCATGCCCGTCTCTCCCCTGCGAAGCGCCGCCCCCGCAGTGGGGCGTCGATCATCGGATCGTCGCAGAGCAGGGCAAATTCCTGAACAAAGAGCAGGAAAAACCACGTCCTGCCCTGCACATGGGAGGCCCTGACCGGCGCGATCGTTACGAATCGCGCCCTACAGCCCGGGGGCCGGCCGCCCCGCGCACCGCCTCCCACACCTGCCCGGCCAGCGCCTCCGGAGCCCGGCCACCGTCGACCACCAGGTCGCACTCCCACCGCAACGGCTCGACGTGGCGCTCGTGGGCGGCCCGCCGGTGCCGGACGTAGTTGCGCAGCAGCACCTCCAGCGGAAAGCCGCCCGCGACGCACTTGCGATCGATCTTGCGGACCAGCCGGAGGTCCGCCGCCAGGTCGACGAACACGTCGAAGCGGCGGCAGGGGCGCTGCGGGGCGACCCGGCGGGCGAACAGCCCCTCCACGACCACCACCGGGGTCCGGGCGAGCGCGGCGTCGACGTCGGCGGCCAGCCGCCCGCCGTCCACCGACTCCGGATGCCCCACGTCCAGCCGCAGCACCCCGGCCTCGTCCGGCGCCCACACGCCGGCTCGGCCCGGCTCGGCGAAGTAGTAGTCGTCCCCGTGCAGCACCCGCACCCGCTCCGGTCCGACGGTGGCCGCCAACGCCACGGCCAGCGTCGTCTTGCCCGCACCGGCCCCGCCGGTCAGCGTCACCAGCATCTCCGCCCCCTCCTCGTCAGCCGCGGCCCGTCAGCTCGCCGCCCAGCCCGGGAGGCCCGGAAGCACCGCCTCGGCAAGGCGGTAGAGGGCGGCGTCGTCGATCGGCAGCGAGTCCTTGCGCCAGACGCTGACCTCGAAGCTGCCGCCGCTCCCGTCCGGATTCTTCGCCACGGCGAGCGCGTGGGCGGGGGCCCCGGTGCCCGTGGTGGACTTGCCGCCGCCGAGGGAGAAGGACAGCGTCATCGTGGGGGCGCGGTAGAACAGCGCCTTGTGCCCGAGGACGGGTGCGCGCGGGTCCGCCGACGGGTAGAGCCGGGCGTAGTCGTCCACGTCGACGTCCGTACTGTCCGCGAGCTGGACGTAGAGCTCGCTGAACTGCACCTCCGCCGCGCCGTAGCCGTCCTTGTCCAGGCCCGGCCCGCCGCTCAGCGTCATCCCGGACTGGGCCACCAGCACCCGCTCCTTCGGCACGCCCATCAGCACCGGCAGGTCGGGGCGGTTGAGCGCGGCGCACAGCGCCGGGTACCTGGCCGAGTCCGTCGGCTTCGCCGGACTGCACTTCGCCGGCGTGTTGCTCGGCCCGAGGCCCCGGCCGTCCCCGGTCAGGTACCAGAGGCCGGCCAACAGCGCCCCCACCAGGACGACCGCGAGGGCGACCTGCAAGCCCACCCGCGGCGCCCGGGCGTCGGCTTCGGGGCCGGGCTCCGGGCCCGTCCCGGGCTCTGTCTCGGCCGCTGGCTCCGGCTTCGGCTCCGGCTCGGTGGTGCCGGTCTCCACGATTCCCCCACGATCACCAGTCACCGGCGGACCCTATCCCCGTCGGCGCCCGTCCGCACCGGATTTCCCCGACCCCGAGGCCGGACCCCGAGGCCGGACCCCGAGGCCGGCTCCCACCCGCGTGGGGACGACGTGTCAGTCCGCGAAGACGGCTCGGTCCTTCACGAACTCGACGTACTCGAACACCGCCCCGCCCGGGTGCCGGACGGTCGCGTTACGGCCGGTCGGCACCTCGTTGGGGCCGTCCAGCAGTTCGCCCCCCAGGGCGGCCAGCAGCGGCCCGAGGCCGTCCAGGTCGTCGACCAGCAGCGTGCTCTGCACCCTGCGGAAGCGCGCCAGCGCCTCCTCCGGGCCGGCGACGACCAGCAGGCCGCCGATCCGCGCGACCTCCACCCCCGCGTAGGGGAAGCGCAACCCCTCGCGCTCGCCGGTGAGTTCGCGCAGCGTGGGCAGGACCGTGTCGAGGTCGTCCACGTACACCCGGGCCAGCGTCTCCAGCACCTTCATCGTCACAACCTCCGCAGGATCCAGTCGACCGTCAGGACAGTTCGAGTTTCCCGAACTGTCGAACTGGGATACTAGACAGCGCGCCGCCCCACCGCCAGGGCCGGCCGGAACCAGTGCCGGACCCGAGGAGCCCGAGGACCCCGATGCGGACCCTGACCCAGCCCCACCCCGAGGACTTCGACCTCGCCACCGTCCTGCACGCCCTCGGCGACCCGGTCCGGCTTCAACTCGTCCGCCGCCTCGCCGAGGAGGGCGAGACCACCTGCAGCCCCGAGGGGCTCACCGTCCCCAAGTCGACGCTGTCCAACCACTGGCGGATCCTCCGCGAGGCCGGCCTGGTCACCGTCCGCACCAGCGGCCGGGCCCGCCTGGTCACGCTCCGCCGCGACGAGCTCGACGCCCGCCTCCCCGGCCTGCTCGCCGCCGTGCTCGACGCGCCCGCGCTCCGTCGCGACCGGTGACCAACGCCCGTACCCCCGAGCCAGGTTGAGGCGCGACGGGGGGCGGGCACCCCGACCGGGTGGGCCTCGGCAGCCGACCGTCTGCGCACGCACGGCCACTCGTTCTGCTGTGCATCGGTGCTTCCCCTGGCCATCGGGTCAACGACTGGGTCTGGTGGTCCCTTCTCACGCGCTGCGACCCACCGCCGGAACCGTAGAATCCGGGTGTTCCGGGAGCCCAGCCCTTCGGGAACCCGGCCGTTCGGGAGCCCGGCCGTTCGGGGGATCCGGCCGTCCCGCCGAGGGGCCACCCCGGGCAGCACCGTCCCCCGACCGTCCGCAGGAAGGACCGGCGTGTTCCGAGCGCAGCGCCCGCACACCGCACAGCTCACCCCGTGGGAGGGCGACGGACCGGTCTCCGGCGTCGCCCTGCTGCTCCCTGGCGGGTTCATCCGCAGCCGGCGCGGGCCGCTGCGGCTCGCCGAGCTCGGCCTCCAGGGACTCACCGCCGAACTCACCGACCGCGGCCGCCCGCACGGCCTCGCGGTGCACCTGCTGCGCTACCGCCACGGCGGCTGGAACGGCGCCGACGCCGACACCGCCGTCGACACCCGGTGGGCGCTGGAGGAACTCGACCGCCGCTACCCGGGCGTGCCGGTGGTGCTCATCGGCAACTCGCTCGGCGGGCGGGCCGCGTTCTGGTGCGCGGGGCACCCGAACGTCGTCGGGGTGGCCGGGCTCGCCCCCTGGCTGCCCACCGGCGACCGGGTCGACCAGCTCGCCGGGCGGCGGGTGCTGATCGTGCACGGCACCGCCGACCACAGCGCGGCCAACGCCGCCCAGTCGCTGGAGTACGCGCTGCGCGCCCGGGAGGTCGCGCCCGACCTCGCGCGGTACGAGGTGCCCGGCGGGAGCCACTACCTGGTCCGGCAGAGCGCCGACATCAATGCGCTGATCACGGACTTCACCCTGACCGCGCTGGGCGCCGAGGCCGCGCCGCTGGCGGCGGGGGCGGTCTGCACCCGGCTGCCGGTCCGGGCGTAGTCGCGGGGCTGGCGCCCGGCCCCCGGTGCCCTGCCCGGCCCTGCCGATCGACAGGGCCGGGCGCCGGATCCGACGGTCGCTTTATGCCGATCGGCACATGTGGGGAGGGGGTCGGGGCGACCAGTCTTGGAGTCACCGAGACGGCGGCCACCGGGGCCGCCGGAGAAGGGGGTCTCCACCGTGTTCCGCTTCGCCCGTACCGCCCGTACCGCCCGCACCGCCTCTACCGGCCGCAACGTCCGTGACCGAGCCGCCCGCACCGCCGCGGCCGCCGTCGCGGGGCTCGCCCTCGTGGCGCTCACCGCACCGGCCCCGGCCGGTGCGACCCCGTCCACCGACTCCACCGACTCCACCGCCACCGCCCGGGTCAGTGGATCCGGCCGGATCCACTACGCCCCCCGCCCCAACGACGAGATCCGGTTCACGGTCGAGGCCGTGGCCGCCCCCGGCAGCCGCCCCCTCCCCGGCATTCCGCACGGTCTGCCCACCGACGCCCGGGGCACCGTCCACTTCTCCCACCGCGTGGTCGAGACCGGCGAGGTCCGCCAGGCCGACGCCGCGGTCGACTGCCTCGCCACCGGTGGCCCCGTCGCCACCCTGACGGCCGTGATCACCAAGTCCGACGCCCTGTCGGTCGGCCAGCGAATAGGTCTGAGCATCTACGACGCCCACGGCCACGGGCGGGACCGCCTCGGCTTCTCCTGGGGCGTGGGCAACACGGACGTGGACAGGGACGGCACTCCCTACCAGCCCGTCGTCGGCACCTGCATGGCGCTGGCCCCCTTCGCCCCCGTCACCAGCGGCGGCTTCACGGTCCACTCCGTCGAACTGCCCACCCCGTCCGCCCCCTGACCCAGCCCGAAACAGCTGCTGTGCCGGTAGCCACTGTCGTGGGCCGCCGTCCGCGCCAGCGCGTACTGGAGCGGCACGGCGACAACCGCGACCGGCAGCACCACACAGAGCGCCAGCTGTCCCACACCGGACCGCAGCCCCTTCCGCCGCCCGGCCGCAAGAAGCTGCCGACCTCCCCAGCCCACCGCCACGACCCCCAGCACCAGGCCGGCCCATGCCAACGGCAGCACGTACGCGGGTGCGCCAGGGCTGTCCTGGCAGCGGCTCACCAACGCCCGTACGTCGTCGTCCGCGAAGAGCGTCGGCACACTGCACAGCCAGCCCGCGCCCGCCAGCACCAACGGGCCCCCGGCCCGGAACCACCAGGGCGCACCGTCTCCACCACGCCCCGACCGCACCAGCCGCACGCCCCCGCACCCGTCCACAACCACCCACACCTGTCCGCACCCCACGCGACCGATCCACCCGCCCCGTCCACGACGCCCGCCACCGGCCGCCGGTTCCCCGGCCGAGCAGCGCCGAGCCGCACGCCCACGGCCGATCGCCCGGAACGAAAGAACTGACTTGACGTCACATCGCGTCCCTTCAAGGCGGACACCACAGAACCCGCCCGCCCCACCGACCCCGGAGGACTCATGCCCATCGCCAAACGCACCGCCCTCACCCTCGCTGGCCTGCTCCTCGCCGCCACACCCACGGCCGCCCTGGCCGACGGCACCGCGCCCCGAGGCGGCCCCGACAGAGCCGCGCTCAACGCCGCCATAGCCGCCCGACCAGGGGATCCCACCGCGGGTGCGCTCGCCCGGGTGACGGTCGACGGCCAGGCATGGCGCGGTACCGCCGACGACCCGGTGAGCGGGCAGCCGGTCGCACCGAACGCCGCCTTCCGGATCGGCAGCATCAACAAGACCTTCGTGGCCGCCGTGGTGCTCCAACTCGCCGCCGAGCAACGGATCGACCTGGACGGCACCGTCCAGCAGTACCTGCCCGGGGTCCTGCCCGACGGGACGGGCGGCAGCCCGGTCTACCAGCCGGTCACCGTCCGCCAACTCCTCGACCACACCAGCGGACTGCCGCAGGCCGTGGAGGGCCCGGCGGGCGTCGAGGACGGCGACCGCGACGGCCTGATCGCCCAGCGCTTCGGGATCGAGACCTTCGACGAGGTCGTCCAGCGCACCCTGCGGCCCACCGACCGGCCCTGGCCCGTGCCGGCCACGCCCGGTACCGAGCAGGAGTACAACAACTTCAACTACCGCCTGGCCGGCCTGCTCATCGAACGCGTGACGGGCCACTCGCTCCAGCAGGAGGTGACCACCCGCATCCTCGGCCCCCTCCACCTCCGGCACACCGAACTGACCGGGGGCGCGCCGCAGATGCCCGAACCGCACCTGACCGGATACCTCGACAGCAACGCCGGCATCCCGACGGACGTCTCCGAGCAGGGTGGCAACGCCGAGTCGATGATCTCCACCCCGGCCGACCTGGACCGCTTCCTGCGCGCCCTGTTCGACGGCGAGCTCCTGCCACCGCAGCAGCTGCACGACCTCTTCACCCTGCCGCGCGACGCCTCCGGGCAGTTGCTGCCCTACCACGGCACCGACGACTGCCGGTTGGGGCCGGACAAGGGCAAGGCCTGCTACAGCGCCGGGCTGCTGTCCCTCCCGTTACAGGACGGCACCGTGGTCTGGGGCAAGTCCGGGCACGACCTCGGCTACTCCGGCGGCTACTTCGCCACCGCTGACCTGCGCAAGCGCCTGGTCTACTCCGTCGGCTCCAGCGGCGGCACGCCACCCCAGGCCCTGCGCCTGGCGGCCACCGTCTTCGGTCCCTTCGCCCGCTGATCCCACCGGCTCAGCGCCCGGCCGCGGCCTCGCGCCAGCGGCCGGGCGACTCCCCGGTGAGCCGCCGGAAGAAGGCGGCGAAGTTGGCTGCGTCGTCGAAGCCGACCCGCTCCGCGCACCGGGCCAGTGACAGGTCCGTGTGCGCCAGCAGGCGCTTGGCCTCCAGCAGGATGCGCTCGTCCAGGAAGCGCTTCGCCCCGAGCCCACTGGCCGCGCGGCTCGCCCTGGTCAAGGTCCGTACCGTGTAGCCGAGTTCACGGGCGTAGTCGGCGACATGGTGCCGCCGGGCGAAGCCCTCCTCGACCGCCGTACGGTACCGCCGGAAGACCTCCCGGTCGCCGTTCGCCGCCGACGGCCGTACTGACTCGGGTGGGGCGACCCGGAGCAGCAGCGCCGCCAGCAGGTGCCCGAGTAGGGCCCTGGAGCAGGGCTCCTCCCGGGCCACCGCCGCCGCATGCTCCCGCGCCAGGTGCTCGACCCCGGCCAGCACCAACCCCCAGTCCTCCTCGTCCACTTGCCAGCAGGAGGCCCCGAACGCGGCAACCCCGGCAAGCCCAGCCGACCCGGCCGCCCCGGACGCCCCCGCCCCGACCACCCCCGCCAGGACCTCCGGCTCGAACAGCACCAGGGGCCCGTCCACCCCGTCGACCTCCGCCCACCGGTGCACCACACCCGGGCGGATCCAGACCACGCTCCGCTCCCCCAGCGGGTGGTCGACGAAGTCCGCCACCTGCCGACCGCTGCCCGAGCGCACCAGCGCCAACACGTGGAAGTCCGGCCGTTGCGGGCGCTCCCGGCGCCGGGCCCGGTCCATCCGGCGCAACCGCTCGAAGCTCAACACCTCCACCCCGAACCCCGCCGACCCGGCGTCCGGGCTGTACCGCACCTGCCGGATCCCGGGAGCTTGTCCGTTTTCCACTGTCACCGTGCACCTTTCGACCGGGCCTCAGGCCCGCTCCCGACCGTAGCCTCCTGGGAGCACCCACTCCGAGGAGACCACCATGCTGCCGGAATCCACCAGCCGCCCCACCCCTGCCCAGACCCCCGCCCACCCCCTCACCCCTGTCCCCGTCGACGGCGGCACCCTCCAGGTCCAGCACCAGGTCCGAGGCCAGCACCAGGCCCAACCCCAGGCCCAGCGCCAGGCCGAGGGCGGCCCCACCCTGGTCCTCGCCCACTACTGGGGCGGCTCGGCCCGTACCTGGGACGCGTTCGTCGGCCACTTGCCGTCTGGGCGCGGCACCGTGCGCTACGACCAGCGCGGCTGGGGCCGGTCCCGCGCGCTGCCCGGCCCGTACCACCTGGAGCAGCTCGCCGAGGACCTCCTCGCCGTCACCCGTCGGCTCGGCCTGGACCACTTCGTCCTGGTCGGCCACTCCATGGGCGGCAAGGTGTGCCAACTCGCCGCCGCGCGACGACCGGAGGGCCTGGCCGGGCTCGTCCTGGTCGCCCCCGCCCCGCCACGGCCGGCCCCCACCGCCACCCTCGACCACCGACAGGCGCTCGCCCACGCCTACGACTCGCCGCAGTCCGTGGGCCACGCCCTCGACCACGTCCTGACCGCCACCCCGCTGCCGCCGGGGGTCCGCGCCGCCGCCGTCCAGGACAGCATGGCCGCCGACCTCCCGGCCCGCGAGGAGTGGCCGCTGCGCGGCCTCGCCACCGACATCACCGCCGCCAGTTCCCGGATCCAGGTGCCCACCCTGGTCCTGACGGGCCGACACGACCAGGTCGAACCGGCGGACCTGCTCCGCACCCACCTGCTCCCCCACCTCCCGCACGCCCGCCTCACAGTCGTCCCCGGCGCCGGCCACCTGCTCCCGCTGGAAGCCCCCGCCTCCCTCGCCGACGCCGTCGAGTCCTTCGCGGCGGGCCTCGCGGCCCCGGCCGACCTCCGGTGAGCCGCGCCATGGCCCACCGCCGACCCGGCCACCGAAATCGCATTGGCGGTCCGCCGCCACCACTGCCTATCGTCGGGGCATGACCACCCGAACCTTCCGCATCATGGTGCGCGGCGTCTTCGACGGACTCAGTGACGTGCAGCGCGCCGAGCTCCTCGCCGCCGCCCCGGAGCACGACGTGCTGCACGCCGCCTTCACCCGCGAGGGCCACCTCAGCTACGACCTCACCGCACGCACCGCCTTCACCTTCCGCTTCCTGGACGAGGGCGAGGCCGAGGAGGACATCCTGGAGGCCACCGAGCGGGCCGAACAGGCCGCGCAGTCCTGGCTGACGGACCGTGGCTACGGCTTCAAGAACCTCCGCTCCCAGGCCGAGGACCTCTCCCAAGCGCCACTGGGCAAGCGCCGGCGGCGCTCCGCCGGCACCACCGGCTGACCGACCCCCCTCCCCCTGCCACCTCCTTGACGGCTCCGCCCGTGCATATACTTGAGCGGTCAAGGAGGTGGCAATGACAATCCCCGCGAACCCCGGCCCCGACACCAGCCCCAACCCCGACACCAGCCCGAACCCGAGCCCCGACACCGCCCCCCGCCCCGACCCGCTCGACACCGCACTGCGCCTGGTCCGCGCCCAGACAGCCGTGGTCAAGCGCTTCGACGCGAGCCTCAGCGGCCTGCACGGCGTGAGCCTGTCCGACTTCACCCTGCTGCTGCACCTCGCCCAGGCCCCCGGTGGCCGGATGCGCCGGGTCGACCTCGCCGAGGCCCTCGGCCTCACCGCCTCCGGCGTCACCCGCGGCCTCGCCCCGCTGGAGCGGATCGGCCTGGTGACCCGCGAGGCCGCCGCCCGCGACGCCCGGGTCGCGTACGCCGCCCTCACGCCGACCGGCCGCGAGCGGCTCGCCGAGATGCTGTACACCGCCCGCCAGGTCGCCACCGAGCACTTCGCCCCCGACCAGTGGAGCGGCGAGGACCTCACCCAGCTCTCCGCCCTGCTCACCCGCCTCGGCGGCACCGCCCCCGAACACCGCCACCTCCCGAAGCCCTAGGCTGGGCCAGGACCATCGGCACCACCAGGACTACCGGCACCACTGGCACCACCAGCACCACCAGCTCCACCAGCACCACGACGAACCCCCGCGAAGGGCAGCAGCACCATGACCAGCACTCCCGACCCGACGCCCGCCCCGGCGCCGCGCCGGGAGCCCGCCCTCGCCGAGGCCCAACGCGCCCACTGGCAGCAGACCTACCGCTCCCACCCCGGGATGTACGGCGAGCAGCCGTCCGCCCCCGCCCGGCACGCCGCCCGGGCCTTCGCCGCCGCCGGCGCCCGCGAGGTGCTCGAACTGGGCGCCGGCCACGGCCGCGACGCCCTCCACTTCGCCCGTACCGGCTTCTCCGTCCTGGCCACCGATTTCAGCCCGACCGGCCTGGGCCAACTGCGCACCACCGCCGCCGCGCAGGGCCTGGCCGAGCGGGTCCGCACCACGGTGCACGACGTCCGCGCCCCGCTGCCCCTCCCCGACGCCTCCGTCGACGCGGTCTTCGCCCACATGCTGCTCTGCATGGCACTCAGCACACCCGAGGTCGAGGCCCTGGTCACCGAGGTCCGCCGGGTCCTGCGCCCGGGCGGCACCTTCGTCTACACCGTCCGTCACACCGGCGACGCCCACTACGGCGCCGGCACCGGCCACGGGGACGACATCTGGGAACACGGCGGCTTCGCCGTCCACTTCTTCCCCCGCGAGCTGGTGGACCGGCTCGCCGAGGGCTGGCACCTCGCCGAGGTCCACGCCTTCGAGGAGGGCGACCTGCCCCGCCGCCTCTGGCGCATCACCCAGGAGATCCCCCGATGACCACCCCCGACGACGCCGTCCGCAACGCCGCCGCCCCCGCGAACGCCGCCCCCGACCTCACCGTCGACGGCACCGGCCTGCTCTGCGTCCAACTCCTGCTCCGCCTGCGCAAGCAGATCGCCCATCTCCCGGCCGGCGCCGTGGTCCACATCCTGACGACCGATCCGGCCGCCCCGCTCGACCTGCCCGCCTGGTGCCACCTGACCGGCCATGAGTACCTCGGCCCGGTCCCCTCCCCGGCGCCGGACCACGACGTGTACGCCCTGCGCCTCACCTCCGCCCCCGTCCCGACCCGCCCCGACCGCCCGTGGCACCCCGCCCCGACCACCTCGAACGCGCCGGACACCCCGGACACCCCGGACACCCCGGGCAACACCGAGGGCACCCCCGACGCCACTTCGCAGGCCACCCCCGACGACACGACCGCCACGCACTGAGCCCCCGGCCGGGCCCGCCCCCACCGGAGCCCGGCCGAGGCCGAGCGGAAATCCCCGCGCGCCGGCCCCCTCCCCGGGTGAAGACTGCCCCCATGCCCACCGCAGCCCCCACCCCGGACGGTCCGCACGCCAACCGCCTCCTCGGCCACCCGCCCGAGGCCCGTCTCCTGCTGCTCAACTGCGACGACCTCGGCCTGGACGAGTCCGTCAACCTCGCCGTGGTCGAGGCGGTCCGGCAGGGCATCGCCGCCTCCGCCAGCCTGATGACCCCCTGTCACGCCGCCCCGCACGCACTCCGGCTCCTGCGCCGCCACCCGGAGATCCCCTTCGGCGTCCACCTCACCCTGGTCTGCGAGGCCCCGCACCTGCGCTGGGGCCCGCTCACCGCCCGCGACCGGGTGCCCTCCCTCCTCGACCCGGACGGCGAGTTCCACGCCCCCACCCCGGCCGGCCGGGCCGCACTCGCCGCGAACGCCCGGATCGACGACGTCGAGCGCGAGTTCCGCGCCCAGATCGACGCCGTCGAGGCGAGCGGCCTCAGCCCGACCCACCTGGACTTCCACTGCCTGGCCGACGGCGGCCGCGAGGACATCCTCGACCTCACCCTCGCCCTCGGCGCCGAGTACGACCTGGCGGTGCGGGTCTGGCTGCCGCCCGCCCTGGACCGGCTACGCGAGCGCGGGCTGCCGGTGGTCGACCACGGCTTCCTCGACAGCTTCGCCGTGCCGCCGGAGGACAAACCCGCCCACTACGCCCGCCTGTTCGCGGCGCTCCCGCCAGGCCTGACCGAGTGGGCCGTCCACCCGAGCCTCGCCACCGGCCCGCACCCCCGCCTCCCGACCACCGTCAGCGCCACTGCCACCGACCCAGCCACCGCCACCGACCCCGCCGACGACGGCTGGCGCGTCCGCCGCAGCGACTACGACTTCCTGGTCTCCCCCGAGGCCCACCGCCTGCTCGCCGAGCACGCGGTCACCGTGCTCGGCTACGACGCACTGCAGGAAGCCTGGCGGGCCACCCGCGGCCGGGTCACGCCACGCGCCCTCGTCGGACCGGTGTGCCACGATGAGGAGAAAACGTAACGACCCGGCCCCACAGGGAGGTTGACCACCATGGACTCGATCCTCAGCTGCCACTGGCACGACCAGGACGGCGCGTGGGAACTGACCGTCCGTCGCAACGGACCGGCGTGGGAGCTGTTCGCGGCCGCGCCGTTCGGTTCGGAGGCACTCCCCTTCGCCGACCCGGACGAGGTCCGCCGGCTCGCCCAGACCCTCCTCGACCTGCCCGCCGAGCCCGAGCCGTACGAGTTCGAATGGATGCTCTCCCGGACGGACTTCGCCGACACCGAGCGGGAACGCACCCTCTTCGCGACCCTCGCCGTCGGCCTGGACCCCGACGACGACCACCGCCCCTACCTCGCCTACCAGTCCTCCCACCACCTGCGCGGGTTCGCGGCGCTCGGCCTGGAGGTGATCTGCGAGGACCCTCCGGTCGACCACCTCCGCGCCCAGGCCCACGCCTTCCTCACCAACTGCCCGGCCCCGCCTCCCCTCCAGCCGTAACCTCCGCCGCCCGCGCGACCTGCACAGCCTGCACGGCCCGTACCGCCCAGTCCAGCACCTCACCCGAACTCTCCGGCGCCACCCACCCGTTGACGACCGCCAGCAGCTCCAGGTACCGCTCCCGCCGAGGGTCCGCCATCGCCCGCAGTCGCTCCACCAGCCGATCCACCAACCGCTCCACCGGCGGATCCACCGGCCGGGCCCGCAGCTGATCCCCCGCGCCCGCCGTGCCCACCAGGCCCGCGTACCGCTCCAGCAGGACCGCGACCGCCCGCGCGGCCTCCGCCGATCCCGGCTCCACTCCCGCCGCCACCGCCGGCCCGACCGTCTCCCGCACCAGCACGGCCAGCCCGGGCCGGGGCGGCGCCCCGGGCGCGGCCTCCGCCTCCTCGTCCTCCGCCAGTGTGCGCAACAGCTCCCGGAACCCGTCGTCCCCGGCCAGCAGCGCCAACTCCACCCAGGCCTCGACCTGTTCGTCCGAGGGCTGCTCCGGCAGCCGAGGCGTCAGCGACATGGCCACCCCACCCCAGCGCCCCTCCGCGCCGGACACCGCAGCCGCGCCGAACACCGCGGCCAGGAACTCCCCGACCAGGCGCCCCCGTTCGTCCTCCGTCAATCGGGCCAGCCGGTGCACGAGCGTCAACTCCTCCGTGGTCGCCCCGCGCGCGGCCACCGTCCGCAGCACCGCCTGCCGCAGCCGCAGCACCCGGATCCGGACGTCCAGCGCCGCGGCGTGCGCCGCCGCGACCTCGGACAGCGCGCGCTCCCGGCCCAGCACCTGCCGGATCTCCGGCAGGCCGAGCCCGAGTTCGCGCAGAGTGCGCACCAGATCCAGGCGGGCGACGGCGTCCGCGCCGTACCGCCGGTGGCCGGCCGGGGTGCGGTCGGCCGGCGACACGATCCCCTGGTCCGAGTAGAACCGGACGGTCTTCACCGTCAGCCCGGTCCGCCGGGCCAGTTCACCGATCGTCAGAGCCGGGTGTACCGGCCGGAGCGCGTCGCCGTTCATGGCCACCACCCTGCCGCCTCCCCTTACGGGAGGTGCAAGCAGAGGTGCACCCAGCCCCGGAGCCGCACCCGCACCCAGCCCCGGAGCCCTACCCAGCCCCGGAGCCCCAGAGCCGCCCCCGGAGCCCCACCCAGAGCCGCACCAGAGCTACACCCAGCCGCTCAGGCCGTCCGCCGCAGCAACGCCAGGTACATCGCGTCCGTCCCGTGCAGGTGCGGCCACAGCTGCACGTCCGGCCCGTCGCCGAGCGCCGGAACGCCGGGCAGCAGCGGCCGGGCGTCGATCCACTCGACCCGGCCGCCCTGCTCGCGCAGCACGTCGTCGACCACCGCCCGCGTCTCCGCGAGGTGCGGCGAGCAGGTCGCGTAGCCGACCACGCCGCCGATCCGGGTGGCGTCGATCGCCGAGCGCAGCAGGTCCCGCTGGAGCGGGCCGAAGGCCGCGACATCGGCCGGCCGGCGCCGCCAGCGCGCCTCCGGTCGGCGCCGCAGCGCGCCCAGGCCGGAGCAGGGGACGTCGACCAGCACCCGGTCGAAGCCGCCGGAGCGCCAGGCCGGGCGCGTCCCGTCGGCCGCGATCACCGTGTACGGGCCCGGGTTGCCCTCCAGCGCCCGCGCCACCAGCCGGGCCCGGTGCGGCTGCTTCTCGCTGGCGACCAGCCCCGCGCCCCGCTCCGCGGCCAGGGCGCCGAGCAGGGCGGCCTTGCCGCCCGGTCCGGCGCAGCCGTCCAGCCAGAGCCGGTCCGGGCCGTCCAGCGGCGCGCTCGCGAGCGCCAGGGCGACCAGCTGGCTGCCCTCGTCCTGCACACCGGCCCGGTTCTCCCGGACGGCGGTCAGCGCACCGGGGTCGCCGCCCTCGGCGAGCCGCAGCGCGAACGGGGACCAGCGCCCGGGCTCGGCCTCGGGCAGCACCTCGGCCAGCTCGCCGACGGTGGCCCGGCCGGGCCGGGCGACCAGGGTGACCTCGGGCCGGGCGTTGTCGGCCCGCAGCAGTTCCTCGATCGCGGTGCGCCCGGAGGCGTCCGGCTGCCAGCGGCCGAGCGAGTCCCAGAGCGCGGAGACCACCCAGCGCGGGTGCGAGTGCACGACCGCCAGGTGGTCCTCGGCGTCCTTGTCGTACGGCGGGGCGACCCGCTCGATCCAGGCATCCAGGTCGTGGGCGCTGATCCGGCGCAGCACGGCGTTGACGAACTTGGCCTTGCCGTCGCCGAGCACCACCCGGGCCAGCTCGACGGTCGCCGAGACGGCCGCGTGGCTGGGGATGCGGGTGGTGAGCAGCTGGTGGGCGCCGAGCGAGAGCACGTCCAGCACCGGCGGGTCGACCTTGCTCAGCGGCCGGTCGATGCAGGCGGCGATGACCGCGTCGTAGGTGCCCTGGAGCCGCAGGGTGCCGTAGACCAGTTCGGTGGCGAGGGCGGCGTCGCGCCGGTCCATGCCCTTCTGCTCGGCCTCGCGGAGCAGGGAGGGCAGGATCAGGTTGGCGTACGCGTCCCGCTCGTCGACGGCGCGCAGGGCCCGGAACGCGACGATCCGGGCCGGGTCCTTCTTGGGCCGCCGGTGCGGACGGGGGGTGCGCTTGGCGCCGGCGGGAGTGTTCTGGGGCGTGCTCACAGATACCTCAAAGTGCTGCGGTGGTTATTAGTGCTGCGGTGGCTATTTCGGTACGGATCGTACGGATCGTACGGATCGTACGGATCGTACGGAACAGAACAAGATCGTACGGAACAGAACGAACAGTAACGCCAAAACGAACAGTAGCGCCGGAGCGCAGGCTCAGCCTCCGAACCGCTCCCCGGCCTCCAGCCGCGCCCCGCGCGCCCAGTCGGCGGCCCGCATCTCCTTCTTCCCCTGCGGACGCACCTCCGCCAGCTCCAGGTCGTGCGAGCCGGTGCCGACCCGCACGCTGTTCTTGCCGACCATCGCGACCTCGCCCGGGGCCAGCTCGGCCGACTCCGGCAGCAGCTTGACCGGCCCGGTGACCTTGAGCCGCTCGCCCCGGAACTCCGTCCACGCGCCCGGCGCGGGCGCGCAGCCGCGCACCACCCGGTCGATCCGCAGCGCGGGGTGGTTCCAGTCGATCCGGGCGTCCTCGACGGTGATCTTCGGCGCGAGGGTGACGCCCTCGGCGGGCTGCGGCACGGCGTGCAGCGAGCCGTCCTCGATGCCGTCCATGGTGGCCACCAGCAGCCGGGCGCCGGAGACCGAGAGCCGGGTGAGCAGTTCGCCGCTGGTGTCGCTCGGGCGAATCTCCTCGGTGATCACCCCGTAGACCGGGCCGGAGTCCAGGCCCTGCTCGATCAGGAAGGTGGAGGCGCCGGTCACCTCGTCACCGGCCAGCACCGAGTGCTGGACAGGGGCCGCGCCGCGCCAGGCGGGCAGCAGCGAGAAGTGCAGGTTGACCCAGCCGTGCTTCGGGATCTCCAGCGTGCCGGGGCGCAGCAGCGCGCCGTAGGCGACCACCGGGCAGCAGTCGGGGGCGAGTTCGGTGAGCCGGGCGACGAAGTCCGGGTCGCTGGGCTTCGCCGGCTTGAGGACCTCGATCCCGGCCTCCTCGGCGCGCTGGGCGACGGGGCTGGCGACCAGCTTGCGCCCGCGCCCGGCGGGGGCGTCGGGGCGGGTGACCACCGCGACGACCTCGTGCCGGTCGGAGGCGATCAGCGCGTCGAGGGCGGGAACGGCGACCTCGGGGGTGCCGGCGAAGACGAGGCGCATCAAGTGCCTTTCTGCATACGGGATTCGGGGAACGAACTCAGCGCGCGGAGCCGAAGGTGCTGTGCGGCGAGACCTTGACGACGGGCGCCGGCCCGGTGCCCCAGTCGGCCTCCCGGACGGCCTTCAACGCGGCCTTGCGCTGCTCCCGGTCGAGCCGGTCGATGAAGATGATGCCGTCCAGGTGGTCGGTCTCGTGCTGGATGCACCGGGCGAGCAGCTGGGTGCCCTCCAACGTGACCGGATCCCCGTACATGTTGAAGCCCTTGGCCACCACGCCGTACGCGCGCTTGGTGTCGAAGCGCAGTCCGGGCAGCGAGAGGCAGCCCTCCGGGCCCTCCTGCTCGTCCTCGCTGAGCGAGAGGTCCGGGTTGATCAGGTGCCCGGTCACACCGTCCACGTGGTACGTGAACACCCGCAGCGAGACGCCGAGTTGGGGCGCGGCGAGGCCGGCGCCGGGGGCGTCGAGCATGGTGTCGGTGAGGTCGGCGACCAGCTTGCGCAGTTCCTTGTCGAAGGTGGTCACCGGCTGGGCGGTGGCCCGCAGGACGGGGTCTCCGAAGAGACGGATCGGCTGGATCGCCACGGGGTACGGGCTCCTGTCCGGGCTGGGCTCGGGCTTCGGTCAACGGCTGCTTCCCGCCAAGTCTATGCAACCCGCCCGGGCACTCCGACGGGCCGTCCTCGGACGTCCGCACCGGCGTCTGGCATATCCCGAGTCGCCGAGCCGCGTTACCCCGGCCCCCGCTTCGGCGTTGGTCAAGAGAGATTGACCAGGGCCGGGCGCACGGGACACCGCGCCCCGGCCGAGCTGAACCGTACGGAAGGTGGCACGTAGGCCATGGCTGAGCAGATCAACCACGACGCCCGGGCGCGGGCGAGCCTGCACCTGCTGGTGCGGGACATCGAGCGGGTGAGGCGCCAGGTCGACGCGCTGCGGACGCTCACCGCCCAGCTGGGCAACGTCTACCGACCGCGCCGTCCGAGCACCTCGGCCGGCTTCGTGGTGTACGGGCGGGCGCCCGCGCCGACCGTGCGCCTGGCGCAGGAGCTGCGGGAGAGCGTGGAGACCCTGGTGGCGGCGGCGGTCGAGTTCGACCGGGCGCTGGGCTTCTCCTGGGACTCGGTGGGCTCCGCCCTCGGGGTCACCAAGCAGGCGGTCCACCGCCGCTACGGGATGCGCCGCCCGACCAGCGAGCTCCTCGCCGCCAGCGGCGCCGTCCCCGGGCCCACCCGCCCGGACCGCTCCGAGGAGCTGCCCGTCCCCACCGAACGCAGCGGTGGCCTGGCCGCCACCGTCCCGGCGGCCCGCCAGGGCGGCCTGGACCGCTCCAGCCTGGAGCGCAACGCCCTCGACCGCACCCCCATCGACCGCACCCCCGTCGGCTCGCCCGTCGACCGGACCCCGCTCGACCGCACCCCCATCGACCGGACCCCGCTCGACCGGACCCCCGTCGACCGCGACCGCACGCCCACCGAGCGCCCGCCGACCGGCATCCCCCTCCGCGGCTGACCACCCGCGCCGACGACGGGGCCGCCCCGGGGCGGGGTGGCCCACTCACCCCGCCCCCGCAGGCCCGCCACCCCCACAGGCCCGCCACCCCCGTCGGCCCCCACCGCCACCCGACGAACGCCACAGGCCCGCCACCCGCCGCTACCCGATGTCCGTCGGATCCACCCGCACCCGCACCGGCTCCGCCGTCCGCAGCGCGATCCGCGCGATCTGCGCCGCCTTGAGCGCCGCCGCCAGCGCGGCCCCCTGCCCGGGCGCCACCCGCAGCAGCGCCCGCTCCTGCTCCTCCCCGCGCAGCGCGGGCACCGCCACCGGCCCGAGCACGTCCGCGCCCTCCGGCAGCCGGATCAGGTTCAGCAGGTCGGCGACGGCCGCAGGGCTCCCGCTGACCGACGCCATCCGCGACACCGGCGGGAAGTGCAGCTGCGCCCGTTCGTCCCGTTCCTGCCCGGCGTGCCCCAGCGGGTCCCAGCGGACCAGCGCCTGCACCGGCCGGGCCGAGGGCTCGGCGACCACGACGACCGTCCCGCCCTCCCCGGCGGGCCGGGCCAGGGCGGCGGCGGCCAGCCAGAGCCGCAGGGTCTCCTCCCCCGCCCGCAGGTCGGGCCGGCCGAGCAGGGCCCAGCCGTCCAGCAGCAGCACCGCCCCGTACCCGGGGCCGCCCTCGACCACCGGCTCCGCGCCCGGGGTGGAGATCACCAGCGAGGGCTCGTCCGGCACGGTGTCCAGCACCGCGTCCCGTCCCGAGGTCCGGACCGGGATCCGCGGGAACGCCTTGCCCAGCTCCTCCGCGGTGCGCCGGGCGCCGACCACCTGGGCCCGCAGCCGGAAGGAGCCGCACTCGGGGCAGTGCCAGTCGTTCTCCGCCTCCCCGCACCAGCCGCAGCTGAGCGAAGCGTCGGCCGAGGGCGCCTCCAGCGGCCCCTCGCAACGCCGGCAGCGGGCGGGGGTTCGGCAGCGGCCGCAGGAGAGCCGGGGCACGTAGCCGCGCCGGGGCACCTGGATGAGCACCGGGTGCCCGGCCGCCAGCGACTCCCGGGCGGCCTCCCAGGCGACCGAGGGCAGCCGGGCGGCCTGGGCGGCGGCGTCCCGGTGCTGGTCCTGGTCGGTGACGGTCCGCACCCGGGGGGCGACCTGTCGCACCGTCTCCCGGTCGGCGACCAGCGGCCGGGCCCAGCCGGTGGCGACCAGCTGGGCGCCCTCCACGGTCACCGCGTGCCCGCCGAGCAGCACGGCCGCGCCCTCCTCGGCGGCGCGCAGCAGCGCCACCTCGCGCACGTGCGGGTGGGGGGCGCGCGGGTCGCTGTGGCTGCCGTCCCCGTCGGACCAGACCACCACCAGCCCGAGGTCGCGGACCGGCGCGAACATGGTGGCCCTGGTCCCGATCGCGGCGTGCACCGAGCCGCGGCTGACCGCGAGCCAGCGCCGGTAGCGTTCGCGCGGGCCGAGGTCGGCCTCCAGCGCCATGTGCCGCCCGGGGCCGAGCAGCTCGGTCAGCGCCCGGTCGACCCGGGCGACCGACCGGCGGTCCGGCAGTACGACCAGGGCGCCGCGCCCGCCGGCCAGCGTCGCCGCGACCGCCCGGGCGATCTCGTACGGCCAGCCGGGCCCCGGGAGCGCCGCCCACACCGCCCGCGGCGAGCCGCCGGCGGCCAGCGCGGTGAGGAAGTCCGGCCCGGCCGGGTAGCGCTGCCAGCCCCCGGGCGCCGGGGCCTGGGGGCGCGGCAGCGGCGCCGGGGAGGGCTCGGCCTCGGCCTTGGCGTGCCGGGGCGGCACGGCGAGCTGGAGCACGTCGGCCAGCGTCCCGGCGTACCGGTCGGCGACGGTGCGGCAGAGCCGCAGCAGCTGCGGGCTGAGCACCGGTTCGGGTGAGAGCACCTGGGCGAGCGGGGCGAGCGGACCGGCGAAATCGCTCTTCTCCAGTCGGGCGACGATGAACCCGTCGTGCAGTTCCCCCCCCTCGCGCTGCCCCTTGACCACCCTTGCCCCGAAACGCACCCGGACCCGGACGCCCGGCTGGGCCTCCTCGGCCATAGCGGCGGGCACCTCGTAGTCGAAGAGCTTGTCGATGGTGAGCACGCCCTTGTCCACCACGACCCGGGCCACCGGCAGGTGCTCGGCCCGCTTGGCCCCGCGCCACGACCGGGGCTTGGCCCGCTTGACCGTCTCCCGGATGAACGCCAGCTGCTCCGGCTCGGCGCCCCCGTTCTCCCCTGTGCTGCTCATCGCTCCCAAGTACTACCAGGTCACACCGACAGGACGCACAAAGCGCAGCGGCGCCCACCCCCGCGACGGGGGTGGGCGCCGCTCGGCAGAGCCGGGACGTCAGTCCTGGACGGCAGCCTTGAGCTGCTCCACGCGGTCGGTGCGCTCCCAGGTGAAGTCCGGCAGCTCACGGCCGAAGTGGCCGTACGCGGCGGTCTGGGAGTAGATCGGCCGCAGCAGGTCCAGGTCGCGGATGATCGCGGCCGGGCGCAGGTCGAAGACCTCGGAGACGGCCTTCTGGATGCTGAGGACCGGGACGGTCTCGGTGCCGAAGGTCTCCACGAACAGGCCGACCGGCTCGGCCTTGCCGATCGCGTACGCGACCTGCACCTCGGCGCGGCGGGCGAGGCCGGCGGCGACGATGTTCTTCGCCACCCAGCGCATCGCGTACGCGGCCGAGCGGTCCACCTTGGACGGGTCCTTGCCCGAGAAGGCGCCGCCACCGTGGCGGGCCATGCCGCCGTAGGTGTCGATGATGATCTTGCGGCCGGTGAGGCCGGCGTCGCCCATCGGGCCGCCGATCTCGAAGCGGCCGGTCGGGTTGACCAGCAGACGGTAGCCGTCGGTGGTCAGCTTGATGCCCTGGTCGGCCAGCGCCTTGAGCTCCGGCTCCACGACGAACTCGCGGATGTCCGGGGTGAGCAGCGACTCCAGGTCGATGTCACTGGCGTGCTGGGTCGAGACGACCACGGTGTCCAGGCGGACGGCCTTGTCGCCGTCGTACTCGATGGTGACCTGGGTCTTGCCGTCGGGGCGCAGGTACGGGATGGTCCCGTTCTTGCGCACCTCGGTGAGGCGGCGGGAGAGGCGGTGCGCCAGGGTGATCGGCAGCGGCATCAGCTCGGGCGTCTCGTCGGACGCGTAGCCGAACATCAGGCCCTGGTCGCCGGCCCCCTGCTTGTCCAGGTCGTCCTCGTCGCCCTCGACCCGGGCCTCGTACGCGGTGTCGACACCCTGCGCGATGTCGGGCGACTGGGCACCGATGGACACCGACACGCCGCAGGAGGCGCCGTCGAAGCCCTTCTTGGAGCTGTCGTAGCCGATCTCCAGGATCTTGTCCCGGACGAGCTGGGCGATCGGAGCGTACGCCTTGGTGGTCACCTCGCCGGCCACGTGCACCTGGCCGGTCGTGATGAGCGTCTCCACGGCGACCCGGGAGGTCGGGTCCTCCCGCAGGAGAGCGTCAAGGATGGTGTCGCTGATCTGGTCAGCGATCTTGTCGGGGTGTCCCTCGGTCACGGACTCCGAGGTGAACAGGCGGCGAGACACAGCGCTCCCTGGGGTTGCAGCGGCTGCTGACTGAAGGCCCCCGGCGAACCGGGGACATCCGGAAAGACTTGATTCCTGGAGTCTAACCAACTGCTTCCGCCGAACGTCACCCGCTTCCGGAAATCAAGAACGTTCTCAAGCCGGAATCCGTCGGGAATCGAGCGGGAATCGATCAGTTCCGACCCGATTCCAGCCGCTTTGCCACCAGGTCCCAGACCACGTCCGCGAGCACCTCCTTGGGGCCCACCGGTACGGGGGTCTCAGTGCCGTCCGCGCCCAGTACCACGGCCTCGTTGACGTCCTGCCCGAAGGCCTTGCCGTCGCCCACCTCGTTGACGACCAGCAGGTCGCAGCCCTTCCGGGCGAGCTTGGCGCGGCCGTTGGCGAGCACGTCGTCGGTCTCCGCCGCGAAACCCACCACCAGTTGACCCGAACGGGGTCGGTGCGCCGACAGCTCGGCCAGCACGTCGGGGTTGCGGACCAGCGCGACCGGCGCCGGTTCGACCCCCTCGACCTTCTTGATCTTGCCGGTGGCGTACTCGGCGGGCCGGAAGTCCGCCACGGCCGCGGCCATCACCACCGCGTCCGCGTCCGCGGCCGCCGCCAGCGCCGCCTCACGCAGCTCCAGCGCGGTCGAGACGTGCACCACGTCCACCCCGGCCGGGTCGGGCAGCTCGGCGTTGGCCGAGACGAGGGTCACCCTCGCCCCGCGGGCCGCGGCGGTCACGGCGAGCGCGTAGCCCTGCTTGCCGGAGGAGCGGTTGCCGAGGTAGCGCACCGGGTCCAGCGGCTCCCGGGTGCCGCCGGCCGAGACCACCAGGTGCCGGCCGGCCAGGTCGGTCGGGACCGCCCCGCCGCGGCGCAGCACGGCCCGGCAGGCCTCGAAGATCGCGCCGGGCTCGGGCAGCCGGCCCTTGCCGGTGTCCTTGCCGGTCAGCCGCCCGACGGCGGGCTCCAGCACGATCACGCCGCGGCGGCGCAGGGTGGCGACGTTCTCCCGGGTGGCGGGGTGCTCCCACATCTCGGTGTGCATCGCGGGCGCCACCACGACCGGGCAGCGGGCGGTGAGCAGGGTGTTGGTGAGCAGGTCGTCGGCGAGCCCGTGGGCGGCCTTGGCGATCAGGTCGGCAGTGGCGGGGGCGACCACCACCAGGTCGGCCTGCTGTCCGATCCGGACGTGCGGCACCTCGTGGACGTTCTCCCAGGTCTCGGTGGCGGCCGGGCGGCCGGACAGCGCGGCCCAGGTGGCCTCGCCGACGAAGTGCAGCGCCGCCGCGGTGGGCACCACGGTGACCTGGTGGCCGGACTCGGTGAACCGGCGCAGCAGCTCGCACGCCTTGTAGGCGGCGATCCCGCCGCTGACACCGAGGACCACGCGGGGGGCGTCCGCACTCGCGCTCATCTACCGGCCTTTCTCCGCATGTCCGCATCGGGCACCCGACAGCTCGGGAACCCGCTCACCCTACGACCCCTCGACGATCACCCGCACCGTGCCCCACCCCCGACCAGAAGACGGCCAGCGGAAACGCCGGAGGGCCCGGCGGAAGGATTCCGCCCGGCCCTCCGGGGAAGTTGCGGGGCTGCCTCAGACGGCGCCCTCGACCGCCTCGGCGGTCAGCATGCCGGCGTTGATCTCGCGGAGCGCGATCGACAGCGGCTTCTCGTGCACGTGGGTGTCGACCAGCGGGCCGACGTACTCCAGCAGGCCCTCGCCGAGCTGGGAGTAGTAAGCGTTGATCTGGCGCGCGCGCTTGGCGGCGTAGATCACGAGGCTGTACTTCGAGTCGGTGGCCTCAAGCAGCTCGTCGATCGGCGGGTTGATGATGCCCTCGGGCGCGGTCATGGAAGAGGACACGCGAAAACCTTCCGAAAGGGTGGAAAAGACTGACAGGTCAGGCTACACCGAGCAAGGCTAGCAGTTCGGCCGCTACCTGCTCGACGGAGGTGTTGACAAGGGTCGTGTCGAACTCGGCCTCGGCCGCGAGCTCGACCTTGGCCGCCTCCAGCCGCCGATCGATCACGTCCTGCGGCTCGGTGCCCCGGCCGGTCAGCCGACGGACCAGCTCGTCCCAGCTCGGCGGAGCCAGGAAGACCAGCTGGGCGTCCGGCATCGACTCGCGCACCTGGCGGGCGCCCTGGAGGTCGATCTCCAGCAGGACGGGCTCACCGCGCTCCAGCTTCTCCAGCACCGCCGCGCGCGGGGTGCCGTAACGGTTCCCCGCGAACTCGGCCCACTCCAGCAGCTCGCCGTTGGCGATCAGCTTGTCGAACTCGTCGTTGTCGACGAAGTGGTACTGGACCCCGTTCTTCTCGCCGGGCCTCGGGTGCCGGGTGGTGGCCGACACCGAGAGCCAGACCTCGGGGTACATCTTCCTCATATGAGCGACGACCGTGCTCTTGCCGACCCCCGAGGGGCCGGAGAGCACGGTCAGCCGCGGACGCTCACTCATGCACCGATTATCCCGGATCGCGGACGATCCTGGGACCACGGGGGCACGGTCAGGCGGCGCCACCGCCGAACTCCCGCTCCAGGGAGGCGATCTGGTTCGTTCCGAGACCGCGGACACGGCGGCTCTCGCTGATGCCGAGGCGCTCCATGATCTGCTTGGCACGAACCTTGCCGACGCCCGGAAGGGACTCCAGCAGGGCCGACACCTTCATCTTGCCGATGACGTCGTTGTCGTTCTTGCCGGCCTTGATCACCTCGTGCAGGGAGGCGCCGGAGTGCTTGAGCCGGTTCTTGACCTCGGCGCGCTCCCGGCGAGCCTCGGCGGCCTTGGCGAGCGCGGCGGTGCGCTGTTCAGGGGTAAGGGGCGGAAGAGCCACGCCGTTCACCTCAGGGTGTGGAAGGAAGGGATTGAGCTATGACTGGTTCGGTACCTAGGACACCGTCCGCAAGGGGAGCCCAATGGGGAACCACAGGGCCCTGACCTGCGGGAGCTACGGGTTTCGCGGCTCGCCGATGACCTATCGCCGGACACTACCCGGATTGCGGCGCCACGTCAGGAAAAGAACACGAAAAGTCCTGGTCAGCCAAGGCCGACCAGGACTTTCCGGGGCAAAATGACCGCGATTGCGAGACTTTGGCGGGCCCGATGTGACGGCGCTCACGTCAACTCCGGTGCCGCCCCGCCGTCCTGCGGACACTGCGCACGGTCACCGATCGGCTACCGCGGCCCCACCGGCCGGACCGCTCCGGCCACTTGACGCCGCCCACCGCCGCCCACCGCTGGCCACCCGAGCCACCCGCCGGCGGCGACCCGCCGGCGGCGACCCGGCGGCGGCTACCGGACGGCGTCCGCGAACTCGCCGGCGAAGCGCTCCGCCGCCGCCCGCAGCGCCGGAACCGACGGCCCGTGCTTGAGCACGTCCCGGCTGACACTCGGCACCACGTTGATCACCGAGGCGCCGAACACCCGCGGCAGGTCCGCCATGGTCGCGCCCTGGGCGCCGATCCCGGGGGCCAGCAGCGGCCCGTTGATGGCCAGGTCCACGCCCGCGTCGGCCAGCGTCGCGCCGACCACCGCGCCGAAGGAGCCCAGCGGCGCGGCGTCCGCGTTCTCCGCCGCCAGCTGGCGCAGCACCGAGGCCGCGACCGGCTCGCCGTCGGCCCCGACGGCGCGCTGCACCTCGGCGCCCTCCGGGTTGGAGGTGAGCGCCAGCGCGAACACCCCGCAGCCCTGCTCACGGGCCAGGTCGAGGGCCGGGCGCAGCGAACCGAAGCCCAGGTACGGGCTGACCGTGACGGCGTCCGAGAACAGCGGGCCGGACGGCGACAGGAAGGCCTCCGCGTAGGCGGCCATGGTGGAGCCGATGTCGCCGCGCTTGGCGTCCATCAGGACCAGCGCACCGGCCGCCCTGGCCTCCTCGACGGTCTTCTCCAGCACCGCGACGCCCTTGCTGCCGAAGCGCTCGAAGAAGGCGGCCTGCGGCTTGAGCACCGCGACCCGGTCGGCCAGGGCCTCCACCACGGTGCGGCTGAACGTCTCCAGCCCCGCGAGGTCGTCGCCGAGCCCCCAGGCGGAGAGCAGGGAGGCGTGCGGGTCGATGCCGACGCAGAGCTGGCCGCGGGTGTCGAGGGCCTGGCGCAGCCGGGCGCCGAACGGGGCGAGGGTCATGTCGTCCTTTCCAGGGGTGGTACGGCCTGCTGCGAGACCGGTCAGGGGGGGTCAGGCGCCGCGGACGGCGCTGCCGACGGCCGCGGCGAGGTCGCGGAAGCCCGCGGCCCGGATCCGGGCGGAGAGGCCCCGGTGGATCCGGCGGCACCAGAACGGACCCTCGTAGATGAAGGCGCTGTAGCCCTGCACCAGGTCGGCGCCGTGGATGATCCGCTGCCAGGCGTCCTCGGCGGTCTCCACGCCGCCGACCGAGACCAGGGTCAGCCGGCCGCCGGTGCGGGCGCGCAGCCGCTGGAGCACCTCCAGGGCGCGGGCCTTGAGCGGGGCGCCGGACAGGCCGCCCATGCCGATCTCCTCGACCCGCTGCGGGTCGGCCAGCAGGCCGTCCCGGCCGATCGTGGTGTTGGTGGCGATGATGCCGTCCAGGCCCAGCTCCAGGGCGAGGTCGGCGACGGCGTCGACGTCCTCGTCGGCCAGGTCCGGGGCGATCTTGACCAGCAGCGGCACGTGGTGCGCGGTGGTGCGGTCGGCGGCCTCGCGCACGGCGGCGAGCAGCGGGCGCAGGTGGTCGACGGCCTGGAGGTTGCGCAGCCCGGGGGTGTTCGGGGAGCTGACGTTGACCACCAGGTAGTCGGCGTACTTGGCCAGCCGCTCGGTCGACTTGACGTAGTCGGCGACGGCGTCGGCCTCCTCGACCACCTTGGTCTTGCCGATGTTGACGCCGATCACCGGGGTGGAGCTGGTGTGCGGGCGGGCGGCCAGCCGGGCGGCGACCCGGGCCGAGCCCTGGTTGTTGAAGCCCATCCGGTTGATCAGCGCGCGGTCCTCGACCAGGCGGAACAGCCGGGGCGCCGGGTTGCCGGGCTGGGGCTCCCCGGTGATGGTGCCGATCTCGACGTAGTCGAAGCCGAGCATGGCCAGGCCGTCGATGCCGACGCCGTTCTTGTCGAAGCCGGCCGCGAGCCCGAACGGGCCGGGCAGGTCGAGGCCGAGGGCCCGGGTGCGCAGCGCGCGGTCGCGCGGGGCGAGCACCAGCCGCACCAGGGTGCGCAGGCCGGGGACGGAGGAGGCCAGGCGGATCCAGAAGAAGGCCAGGTGGTGGGCCTTCTCCGGGTCCATCCGCTTGAACACGAGGTCGAACAGGAACTTGTACACAGCGGGGTCAACTCCCGGGGCAAGCAGTGGATTTCGGGCAAGCGAGTGGGGGGCACCAATCCGGCTCCGGTGCCCCCCACTGCGGTGGTGCTACTTGCGGCCGGCGTTGATCAGCTCGGCGTGCTCCTGGAGCGACATCACTCCGACCTCGTCGCGCAGCAGCGCGTCCATGCCCTGGACGGCCGCGCCCATCGCCTGGACGGTGGTCAGGCAGGGTACCCCGCGGGAGACCGCCGCGGTGCGGATCTCGTAGCCGTCCAGGCGCCCGCCGGTGCCGTACGGCGTGTTGATGATCAGGTCGACCTCGCCGTCGTGGATCAGCTGGACGATGGTCTTCTCGCCGTTCGGGCCCTCGCCCTCGCTGTGCTTGCGCACCAGCGTGGACGGGATGCCGCCGCGCTGGAGCACCTCGGCGGTGCCGGCGGTGGCGAGCACCTCGAAGCCGAGGCCGACCAGCGCCCGGGCCGGGAAGACCAGGTTGCGCTTGTCCCGGTTGGCGACCGAGACGAAGACCTTGCCCTTGGTCGGCAGGGCGCCGTAGGCACCGGCCTGGGCCTTGGCGTAGGCGGTGCCGAAGACCTTGTCGATGCCCATGACCTCACCGGTCGAGCGCATCTCCGGGCCGAGCACGGTGTCCACGCCGCGGCCGTGGATGTCGCGGAAGCGGCTCCACGGCATCACGGCCTCCTTGACCGCGATCGGCGCGTCGGCCGGCAGCGTGCCGCCGTCGCCCTCGGCCGGGAGCATGCCCTCGGCGCGCAGCTCGGCGATGGTGGCGCCGAGCGAGATCCGGGCGGCGGCCTTGGCCAGCGGCACCGCGGTCGCCTTGGAGGTGAACGGGACGGTCCGGGAGGCGCGCGGGTTGGCCTCCAGCACGTAGAGGATGTCACCGGCCAGCGCGAACTGGATGTTGATCAGGCCGCGGACGCCGACACCGCGCGCGATGGCCTCGGTGGAGGTGCGCAGGCGCTTGATGTCGTAGCCGCCGAGGGTGATCGGGGGCAGCGCGCAGGCGGAGTCGCCGGAGTGGATGCCGGCCTCCTCGATGTGCTCCATGACGCCGCCGAGGTAGAGCTCGGTGCCGTCGTAGAGCGCGTCGACGTCGATCTCCACCGCGTCGTCCAGGAAGCGGTCGATCAGCACCGGGTGCTCGGAGATCAGACCGGCGTGCCGCTCCAGGTAGGAGGCGAGCGAGGCCTCGTCGTAGACGATCTCCATGCCGCGGCCGCCGAGCACGTAGGACGGGCGGGCCAGGACGGGGTAGCCGATCTCGTCGGCGATCGCCTTGGCCTCCGCGAAGGAGAAGGCGGTGCCGTGCTTGGGGGCGGGCAGCCCGGCGTCGCGCAGCACGCGGCCGAAGGCGCCGCGCTCCTCGGCGAGGTCGATCGCCTCGGGCTGGGTGCCGACGATCGGCACACCGTTGTCCTTGAGCGCCTGGGCCAGGCCGAGCGGGGTCTGGCCGCCGAGCTGGACGATCACACCGGCCAGCGGACCGGCCTGCTGCTCGGCGTGGACGATCTCCAGCACGTCCTCCAGGGTGAGCGGCTCGAAGTAGAGCCGGTCGGAGGTGTCGTAGTCGGTGGAGACGGTCTCCGGGTTGCAGTTGACCATGACGGTCTCGAACCCGGCCTCGGCCAGCGCGAAGGAGGCGTGCACGCAGGAGTAGTCGAACTCGATGCCCTGGCCGATGCGGTTGGGGCCCGAGCCGAGGATGATCACGGCCGGCTTGGTGCGCGGGGCGACCTCGCTCTCCTCGTCGTAGGACGAGTAGAAGTACGGGGTCTTGGCGGCGAACTCGGCGGCGCAGGTGTCGACGGTCTTGAACACCGGGCGGATGCCGAGCGCGTGGCGCACCTCGCGGACGACATCGGCGCGCAGGCCGCGGATCTCGCCGATCTGCTGGTCGGAGAAGCCGTGCCGCTTGGCGTGGCGCAGCAGCTCGGGGGTGAGCTCCTCGGCCTCGGCCAGCTCGCCGGCGATCTCGTCCAGCAGGAAGAGCTGGTCGACGAACCACGGGTCGATCTTCGTGTACTCGAAGACCTCCTCGGGGGTGGCGCCGGCCCGGATGGCGTCCATCACGGTGTTGATCCGGCCGTCGGTCGGCACGGTGGCCTTGGTCAGCAGCTCGGCCTTGTCGCCGAGCGGGCCGGTCCAGCTGAACTGGGAGCCCTTCTTCTCCAGCGAGCGCAGCGCCTTCTGGAGCGCCTCGGGGAAGTTGCGGCCCATGGCCATGGCCTCGCCGACCGACTTCATGGTGGTGGTCAGCGTGGCGTCGGCGCTCGGGAACTTCTCGAACGCGAACCGCGGGACCTTGACCACGACGTAGTCGAGGGTCGGCTCGAAGGAGGCCGGGGTCTGCTCGGTGATGTCGTTGGGGATCTCGTCCAGGGTGTAGCCGACGGCCAGCTTGGCGGCGATCTTGGCGATCGGGAAGCCGGTGGCCTTGGAGGCGAGCGCCGAGGAGCGGGAGACGCGCGGGTTCATCTCGATGACGATGACCCGGCCGTCGACGGGGTTGACGGCGAACTGGATGTTGCAGCCGCCGGTGTCGACGCCGACCTCGCGGATCACGGCGATGCCGATGTCGCGCAGGATCTGGTACTCGCGGTCGGTGAGGGTCATCGCCGGGGCGACGGTGATCGAGTCACCGGTGTGCACGCCCATCGGGTCGAAGTTCTCGATGGAGCAGACGACCACGACGTTGTCGTTCTTGTCGCGCATCAGCTCCAGCTCGTACTCCTTCCAGCCGAGGATGGACTCCTCCAGGAGCACCTCGGTGGTCGGCGAGAGGGCCAGGCCCTGGCCGGCGATCCGGCGCAGGTCCTCCTCGTTGTGGGCGAAGCCGGAGCCGGCGCCGCCCATGGTGAAGGAGGGGCGCACCACGACCGGGTAGCCGCCGAGCGTGTCGACGCCGGCCAGCACCTCGTCCATGGTGTGGCAGATGACCGAGCGGGCGGACTCGCCGTGGCCGATCTTGGCCTTGACGGCCTCGACCACGCCCTTGAACAGCTCGCGGTCCTCGCCCTTGTTGATCGCCACGACGTCGGCGCCGATCAGCTCGACGCCGTACTTCTCCAGCGTGCCGGCGCTGTGCAGCGAGATCGCGGTGTTGAGCGCGGTCTGGCCGCCCAGGGTCGGCAGCAGCGCGTCGGGGCGCTCCTTGGCGATGATCTTCTCGACGAAGTCCGGGGTGATCGGCTCGACGTAGGTGGCGTCGGCGATCTCCGGGTCGGTCATGATCGTGGCCGGGTTGGAGTTGACCAGCACGACCCGCAGGCCCTCGGCCTTGAGGACGCGGCAGGCCTGGGTGCCCGAGTAGTCGAACTCGGCGGCCTGGCCGATGACGATCGGGCCGGAGCCGATCACCAGGACGGACTTGATGTCAGTGCGCTTAGGCACGCTGGCCCTCCATGAGCTTCACGAAGCGGTCGAACAGGTAGGCGGCGTCGTGCGGGCCGGCGGCCGCTTCGGGGTGGTACTGCACGCTGAAGGCGGGGACGTCGAGTGCCTGCAGGCCCTCGACCACGTCGTCGTTGAGGCAGACGTGGGAGACCTCGACCCGCCCGTAGGGGGTGTCGCTCACCTTGTCCAGCGGCGCGTTCACGGCGAAGCCGTGGTTGTGGGCGGTCACCTCGACCTTGCCGGTGGTGCGGTCCTGCACCGGCTGGTTGATGCCGCGGTGGCCGTACTTGAGCTTGTAGGTGCCGAAGCCGAGGGCGCGGCCGAGGATCTGGTTGCCGAAGCAGATCCCGAAGAACGGGGTCCTGCGCTCCAGCACGCCCTGCGCGACGGCGACCTGGTGGTCGGCGGTGGCCGGGTCGCCCGGGCCGTTGGAGAAGAAGACGCCGTCCGGGTTGACCGCGTAGACGTCCTCCAGGGTGGAGTTGGCGGGCAGCACGTGCACCTCGATGCCGCGCTCGGCCATCCGCTGCGGGGTCATCGCCTTGATGCCGAGGTCCAGCGCGGCGACGGTGAACTTCTTCTCACCGACGGCGGGCACGATGTACGGCTCGGTGGTGGCGACCTCGGCGCACAGGTCGGCGCCCTTCATCTCGGGCGACTGCTGCACCCGGGCGAGCAGGGCGGCCGGGTCGGCCAGCGCCTCGCCGGAGAAGATGCCGCAGCGCATCGCGCCGCGCTCGCGCAGGTGGCGGGTCAGCGCGCGGGTGTCGATGCCGCTGATGCCGACGACGCCCTGGCGGTTCAGCTCCTCGTCCAGCGAGCGGCGGGAGCGCCAGTTGGAGGCCACCCGGGCGGGGTCGCGCACGACGTACCCGGCGACCCAGATCTGCTTGGACTCGTCGTCCTCGTCGTTCCAGCCGGTGTTGCCGATCTGCGGCGCGGTCATCACGACCACCTGGCGGTGGTACGACGGGTCGGTGAGGGTCTCCTGGTAGCCGGACATGCCGGTGTTGAAGACCGCCTCGCCGAAGGTCTCGCCGGTCGCGCCGTAGGCCTGGCCGCGGAAGGTCCGGCCGTCCTCCAGGACGAGCACGGCCGGGATGCGCTCCCGCCGTTGGCGCTGCGTGGTGGGGGCAGGTGCGGTCATTGCGCGGCCTCTTCCGTCTTCTTCGTCTTCGTGGTACGTGTTGCGAGCTCGTTGATCGCCTCGACCCAGGCGGCGTGCTCGTCGGGGTGGTCGGCCCGGAAGCCGGAGTCCAGCTCGGTGCCCTCGTGGGCCCAGGTGACGACCAGCAGTCCGGAGGGGACGACCTTGCCGGCGATCCCGGAGTCCGTCCGGGCACCGGTGAGCTGCTCGGCCGGGATCCAGTAGTCGACGTCGCCGGGGCGCTGCACCAGCAGGCCGTCCGTGCCGAGGGTGAGGTCGGCCCGGCTGCGGGTGCCCAGGCCGTGCGCGACGACCCGGTCGAGCCAGTTCCCGGCGGTGGTGGTGCCGTGGTACCGGCCGCTGGTCTCCAGGATGGTGCGTCCGGCCCGGGCCGGCACGGCGGGCAGCGGCGGGATCCCGGACTGCAGGGTGCGGCGCCAGTTCCAGCCCTGGCGCATCAGCCAGTAGATCAGGCCGATGATCACCAGCAGCCCGACCGACCAGCCGATGTAGCCCGGCCAGTCGGTGACCCTCGCCTGCTCCCTGGCCAGCGTGACGTAGCCGGTCACGCCAGGCCGCCCTGCTCGGCCAGCTCGCCGGCCAGCACGGTGGCGCGGCCGCGCAGGAAGGTGGCGTGCACCCGTCCGGGCAGGTCCATGCCCTTGTAGGGGGTGTTGCGGCTGCGGGTGGCGAAGCTCTCGGGGTTCACGGCCCCACGGTACGCGGGATCGAAGAGCACCAGGTTCGCGGGCTCACCCACCGAGATCGGCCGGCCGTGTCCGGTGAGCCGGCCGATCCGGGCCGGGCGGTGCGACATCCGGTCGGCGACGCCCTCCCAGTTCAGCAGGCCGGTGTCGACCATGGTCTGCTGGACGACCGACAGCGCGGTCTCCAGGCCGACCATGCCCATCGCGGCCACGGCCCACTCGCAGTCCTTGTCCTCAGCCGGGTGCGGCGCGTGGTCGGTGGCGACGGCGTCGATGGTGCCGTCGGCCAGCGCCTTGCGCAGCGCCTGGACGTCCTCGGCGGTGCGCAGCGGCGGGTTCACCTTGTACACCGGGTCGTAGGAGCGGACCAGCTCGTCGGTGAGCAGCAGGTGGTGCGGGGTCACCTCGGCGGTGACGTCCCAGCCCTTGGACTTGGCCCAGCGGACGATCTCGACGGAGCCGGCCGTGGAGAGGTGGCAGACGTGCAGCCGGGAGCCGACGTGCGCGGCGAGCAGCACGTCGCGGGCGATGATCGACTCCTCGGCGACGGCCGGCCAGCCGCCGAGCCCGAGCTCGCCGGAGACCTGGCCCTCGTTCATCTGGGCGCCCTCGGTCAGCCGCGGCTCCTGGGCGTGCTGGGCGACGACGCCGTCGAAGGCCTTGACGTACTCCAGGGCGCGGCGCATCAGCACCGCGTCGTCCACGCACTTGCCGTCGTCGGAGAAGACCCGGACGCCGGCCGCGGACTCGTGCATCGCGCCGAGCTCGGCGAGCTTCTTGCCCTCCAGGCCGACGGTGACGGCGCCGACCGGCTGTACGTCGCAGTAGCCGGCCTCCTGGCCGAGCCGCCAGACCTGCTCGACCACGCCCGCGGTGTCGGCCACCGGGGTGGTGTTGGCCATCGCGTGCACGGCGGTGAAGCCGCCCATCGCGGCGGCCTGGGTGCCGGTGAGCACCGTCTCGGCGTCCTCGCGGCCGGGCTCGCGCAGGTGGGTGTGCAGGTCGACCAGGCCGGGCAGGACGATCATGCCGGTGGCGTCGATCTCGATGTCCGCCTCGACCGCCAGGCCGGTGCCGATCTCCTTGATGACGCCGTCGGCGAGGTGGAGGTCCTGCGGGGCGCCGCCCAGGATCTTGGCGTTGCGGATCAGGTAGCTGGTCACTGGACGGTCTCCACGGAGTCGGTGCGGGCGGCGGGCGCGTCGGCGAGGGTGGCTCCGCCGAGCAGCAGGTACAGGACGGCCATCCGGACGGAGACCCCGTTGGCGACCTGCTCGACCACGGTGCAGCGCGGCGAGTCGGCGACCTCGGCGGTGATCTCCATGCCGCGGACCATCGGGCCGGGGTGCATCACGATGGCGTGCCCGGGCAGCTGGGCCATCCGGAGGCCGTTCATGCCGTAGCGGCGGCTGTACTCGCGCTCGGTCGGGAAGAACGCGGCGTTCATCCGCTCGCGCTGCACCCGCAGCATCATCAGCGCGTCGGTCTTGGGCAGCACGCTGTCGAGGTCGTAGCTGACCTCGCAGGGCCAGTTCTCGATGCCGATCGGCAGCAGGGTCGGCGGGGCGACGAAGGTCACCTGGGCACCGAGGGTGGTCAGCAGGTGCACGTTGGAGCGGGCGACCCGGCTGTGCAGGATGTCGCCGACGATGGTGACCCGCCGCCCGGCCAGGTCGTTGCCGAGGCCGGCGTTGAGGTGGCGGCGCATGGTGAAGGCGTCGAGCAGGGCCTGGGTGGGGTGCTCGTGGGTGCCGTCACCGGCGTTGATCACACTGCCGTGCAGCCAGTCGGACTGGGCCAGCCGGGCCGGCGCGCCGGAGGCGTGGTGGCGGATGACGACCGCGTCGGCCCCCATCGCCTGGAGGGTGAGCGCGGTGTCCTTGAGGCTCTCGCCCTTGGAGACCGACGAACCCTTGGCGGAGAAGTTGATGACGTCCGCGGACAGTCGCTTCTCGGCGGCCTCGAAGGAGGTCTTGGTACGGGTGGAGTCCTCGAAGAAGAGGTTGACGACGGTGCGGCCGCGCAGCGTGGGCAGCTTCTTGACGGCCCGGCCGGAGAGCTGGGCGAGCTCCTCGGCGGTGTCCAGGATCAGCAGCGCGTCGTCGCGGCTGAGATCGGCGGCGGAGACGAGGTGGCGCTTCACGCGGCTACTCCGGGAGGTGCGGTTCGGTGGGCTGGGAGGCCAGGGCCTGCGTGCTGCGGGCGGCGTGGTCGCGGTCGCCGACCAGGACGGCGTCCACGCCGTCGGTGTCGGCCAGGCGGACCTGCACGGCCTCGCGCAGCGAGGTGGGGAGGTTCTTGCCCACGTAGTCGGCCCGGATCGGCAGCTCGCGGTGGCCGCGGTCGACCAGGACGGCGAGCTGCACGGCGCGCGGGCGGCCGATGTCGTTCAGCGCGTCGAGCGCGGCGCGGATGGTGCGGCCGGAGAACAGCACGTCGTCGACGAGGATGACCAGCTTGCCGTCGATGCCGCCGGGCGGGATCTCGGTGTGCTCCAGGGCGCGGGCGGGCTTCAACCGCAGGTCGTCCCGGTACATGGTGATGTCCAGGGTGCCCAGCGGGATCTCGCGCCCGGTGATCTGGGCCAGCCGGCCGTGCAGGCGGCGGGCGAGGTGGACGCCCCTGGTGTGGATGCCGAGCAGCACGACGTCCTCCGCGCCCTTGGCGCGCTCGACGATCTCGTGCGCTATCCGGGTGACGACCCGGGCGATGTCCGTGCCGTCCAGCACCTGGTGCGGCGGTCGCGGCGTCTGTTCCTGGTGTGTGGTCATGCCGAAGCGGACCTCCTTCCCCGCCTCACTGGACGGGCCTTAAAGGATGTCTGGGATTGCGCCCCCGCCGACCGGGCGTGGGCTTCGGGTCATCCTATCAGCGCGCCGCACGGCAAACGGACCTCCATCATTCCGCTTCTCCGGGTTCACGCACCGGATGCGCCGATGATGCGGGCCATTCGCACGACTGCCCCATTCGGCTTGACGCAACTACCTTACTCTACGTAACCTCACAGTGAGTTACGAGACAGGCGTCGAACCCACCGGTAACGACGCCGGCAACGCCCGTGACCCACCACTGAACGCGAAGCAATCTCGTCCGGGGAGATCAATGTCCAGCGACTACGCGAAGCAGCTCGGAGGCAAGCTCCGAGCGATCCGCACTCAGCAGGGGCTCTCCCTGCACGGTGTCGAGGAGAAGTCCCAGGGGCGCTGGAAGGCAGTCGTCGTCGGCTCGTACGAGCGCGGCGACCGTGCGGTCACCGTGCAGCGGCTGGCCGAGCTCGCCGAGTTCTACGGCGTGCCGGTGCAGGAGCTGCTGCCCGGAGGCACCCCCGGCGGCGCGGCCGAGCCGCCGCCGCGCCTGGTCCTCGACCTGGAGAGACTGACCCAAGTCCCGTCCGAGAAGGCCGGTCCGCTGCAGCGCTATGCGGCGACCATCCAGAGCCAGCGCGGCGACTACAACGGCAAGGTCCTCTCGATCCGCCAGGACGACCTGCGCACGCTGGCCGTCATCTACGACCAGTCGCCGTCGATCCTCACCGAGCAGCTGATCTCCTGGGGCGTGCTCAACCCCGACGCGCGCCGCGCGGTGCGCGAGGAGGACGCGAGCTGACGCTCGCCACAGCGGCTCCGCCGGAAGGCGGGCCTCGGCCGGCTACAGCCAGCAGAAACGTCACGGCGCGGTCCCTGGTCCTTCCGGGGGCCGCGCCGCGGTCTGCCGGGCGGTCACCGGCTCAGCAGACCGTGCCCAGGCTGTAGCCCGGCTGCGCCGCCACGCCGTCCAGCCGCACCGGGCGGGCGGCCGGCGCCCAGTCCGGGCCGCTGCTCGACCAGGCCCAGGCGACCGGCAGGAAGCAGTCGTCAGCAGCCCCGCCGCGGGATCCGTCGGCGCCCGCACCGCGGGCCCCGGAGGCCGCCGTACCCTGCGAACCGTGCAGCACCGCGACGCCCGGCAGCTCCAGCGCCAGCCCGGCGCACAGCACCGCGCAGACCAGGTCCAGGTCCTCGTCGTTGATCCGCACCACGCCGTCCTCCCACTGCAGGACCCGGGCCGCCGCGGCCAGCCGCCCGCCCGGCGCGTCCACCCGCAGGCGCAGCTCGTACACCCCGGCGCCCGCGCCCACCAGCATCCGGCGGAACACCTCGCCGCCGCGCTGGTAGGCGGCCCGCACCCAGCGCGCGTGCTCCTCGTCGGCCTCCCCCGCGCCCCCGTACAGCCCGCCGTCGAGCAGCAGGTCGGCGTGGCAGAGCGTCAGCCCGTTCTCCCGGGCCCGGACCAGTCGCGGCACGAAGTCCCCGGCCAGCTCCTCGCCCTGGTAGGGCAGCAGCTGGGTCTGCAACGGCGGGTTGACCAGGTAGCGGTCGCGGGCGGCGGGCTCGGCCGGGTCCAGGCCGTGCAGCAGGCAGAACTCCTCGAAGTCCTGCGGGTGGAACATCCGGGCCCGGACGGTCTCGAACCGCTCCAGCGCGTCGGCCAGCAGCTCGGCGGTGTCGGCCAGGTAGCGCTCGTAGTCGGGGGCGTCGCACACGCCCCAGGCCCGGGCCCGCGCGAAGTCCGCGGCACTGGTGAGCACGCCGAGGACGAACGCCTGCTCGGCCCCCTCGACCTGCCGCGGCCGGTGCGGCGCCCGCAGCGCGGGGCGCAGGCCGGCGGTGCAGTCGGAGTTGCGGCGGGCGCGGCCCTTGCGGCTGGTCATCGGTGGCTCCTGACATCTGCTGGGGGCCGTCGAGCGGTGACGGTCAGCGGCGGGGCTCGCCGCTGACCGTGTTACTCCCCAGTTCCGCGCGCCACACACGTACGGCGTGTCACGGAAATGTAACCACCGGTAATAGGGGTCGTCACGGCCTCAGCGCGGCACCCGGGCCAGCTGGCGGGACTGGGCGACCAGGCGTCCGGACTCGTCCCAGACCTCGGCGTCCTCCTCGAAGTAGCCGCCGGCCACGTTGCGGGTGGAGTGGACGACCCGCAGCCAGCCCGGGGCGGGCCTGGCCCGCAGGTGGACGGTCAGCTCGACGGTCGGGGCCCAGCCCGGCAGGCCGAGGTCGAAGGTGACCGGCGGGAGCGCGTCGGCGACCAGCAGGAGCAGCAGCGGGTCGGGGTCGCGGCCGTCGGCGAGCCGGAACCAGCCCTGGATCCGGCCGTTGCCGGAGGGCTGGCCGAGCGCCCAGCCGACGGTGGCCGGGTCGAGCCGCAGGTCGAAGCGCTCCAGCAGGGCGGCCTGCTCGATCAGCTGCTTGGGCGCGTGCTCGACGCCGATGCACTGGTCCGGCGGCGGCAGCTGCGGCGGGGTCGCGGTGGTGCGCACCTCCCCGTCGGCGGTCGAGAGGTCGCCGTGGCTGGCCACCACGCGCAGGCGTTCGACGCCGTCCTGGCTGAGCGAGGCGGTGCCGGTGGACAGCCCGCGGCCGGTGCGCAGCACCTCGGTGCGGACGGTGGCCGGGCCGGGGGTGGAGGCGGACAGGTAGTAACCGCTGATCGACACCGGGTCGGGGTGCTGCCCGTGCTCCAGCGACAGCGCGTGTCCGGCCACCGCGAGCAGCAGCCCGCCGTTGACCCCGCCGCCGATCTGCCAGCCGGCGCCGAGCTCGGCCTCGTAGCGGCCGGCCTCCTCGGGATGTCTGGTGAGGGCGATGCCCCGGTCGAACTCGCTGCGGGTCGCGGTGGTCATGGCTGTGGCCTGCCCTTCGGGTCACCGACGGCGCCGTCGGCGAAGTTACTGACGAGTAGGGTCCACCCTACGCCCACCGGCCGAAACGCGGAACGGCCGCAGGCCCCGGAAATCCGGGGGCCTGCGGCCGTCTGCGAACTGCACCGACTAGCGGCGGATGCTCGGCTTCAGCTCCAGGAAGCGGGCGAGCATGCCGTTGACGAAGGCCGGGGAGTCGTCCGTGGAGAACTCCTTGGCGATCTCCACGGACTCGTCCAGGACGACCGCGTCCGGGACGCCGTCCTCCCAGATCAGCTCGTAGGCGCCGAGCCGCAGGACGTTGCGGTCCACGATCGGCATCCGGTCGAGGGTCCAGCCCACCGCGTACTGCTCGATCAGGTCGTCGATGCGACGCGCGTGCTGGACGTACCCCTCGATCAGCTCCATGGTGTACTCGCCCACCTGCGGGGTGCCCTCGTCGGGCTTGGGCTCGCGGGCGCGCGCCACCCAGTCGGCGAGGACCTGCTGCGGGTCGACCCCGCGGTGGTCGGCCTCGAAGAGGATCTGGAAGGCCCGGGTGCGGGCCTTGCTACGTGCGGCCGACACGGACTTACTTCACCCGGCCGAGGTAGCTGCCGTCGCGGGTGTCGACCTTGACCTTCTCGCCGGTGACGACGAAGAGCGGGACCTGGATCTCGGCACCGGTCTCCAGGGTGGCCGGCTTGGTGCCACCGGTGGAGCGGTCGCCCTGGACGCCCGGCTCGGTGTGGGCGATCTCGAGCTCGACGGAGGTCGGGAGCTCGATGTAGAGCACCGCGCCCTCGTTGGTCGCGACGAGGGCCTCGAAGCCCTCCAGCAGGTAGTTGGCGGCGTCACCGACGATGGCCGGCTCGATGGTGAGCTGGTCGTAGGTGTCCATGTCCATGAACACGAAGTTCTCGCCGTCCTTGTACGAGAACTGCATGCCGCGCTTGTCGACGTTGGCCGTCTCGACCTTGGTGCCGGCGTTGAAGGTCTTGTCGACGACCTTGCCCGTCAGGACCTCCTTGAGCTTCGTACGCACGAAGGCCGGGCCCTTGCCGGGCTTGACGTGCTGGAACTCGACGACGGACCAGAGCTTGCCGCCCTCCAGCTTGAGGACCATGCCGTTCTTGAGATCGTTCGTGGAAGCCACGGGCGCACTTACTCCTGGATATAGCTGTCAAGGAACCAAGGGTCGCGTCCTGCCGCCGTCGGCCCGGGGGCCGCCGTCACAGGGCGAGGAGCTCCTTGGTGGTGATGGTGAGCAGCTCGGGCCCGCCCTCCTCGAGGGGGCGCACGACGAGCGTGTCCTCGATCCGGACCCCGCCCTTGCCCGGGAGGTGGACTCCCGGACCGACGGTGACCGGCACGCGGCTGTCCAGTTTACCCATGTCCGACGGACCGAGGCGCGGCGCCTCCCGGATCTCCAGCCCGATGCCGTGGCCGACCGGGTGCGGGGAGGCCTCGGTGTACCCGGCCGCCTCCAGGACCTGCCGGGCCACCCGGTCGGGTACGCACTGCTCCACGCCCGGGCCGAGCGCCTCCCGGCCGGCCCGCTGGGCGCGGAAGACCAGCCGGTGCAGCTCGACCTGCCAGGGTGCGGGAGCGGCGCCGATCACGAAGGTCCGGGCGGTCGAGACGCCGTAACCCCGGTACTGGGCGCCCATCACCACGGTGAGGAAGTCGCCCTCCTCCACCCGGCGGTCGGTGGGCTGGTGGGCCGGCTGGCCGGAGTGGCTGCCGGTGCCGACCGACACCGGGAAGGCCGCCCGGTCGGCGCCGTGGTCGATCATCCGGCGCTCCAGCTCCATCGCCAGGTGGCGCTCGGTCCGGCCCACCAGGATCGACTCCAGCAGCTCGCCCAGCGCCTGGTCGGCGATCTCGGCGGCGATCCGCAGGTCCGCGATCTCGTGCTCGTCCTTGACCACCCGCAGCCGCTCCACCACCTGGCCGAGGTCCGCCAGCCGGCCGCCCTCCAGCAGGCCCGCGACCGCCCGGTGCCGGGTGACGGTCAGGTCGTGCTCCTCGACCGCGAGGGCGCGCACCCCCAGCCGACCCGCGGTGGCGGCGGCCGCCAGGGCGGTGTCCGCCCCGGCCGTCACCGGCACCTGGGTGACGTCGGCGGCGATCAGGTGCTCCCCCGAGTCGTCCGGCGGCAGGTCGTCCGGCAGCGTCAGCAGCACCCGGTCCCTTGTCAGCAACAGGGTCGCCCCGCAGGGCGCGCAGCCCGTCAGGTACCGCACGTTCGCCGCCCGGGTGATCAGCGCCGCGTCGGCCCCGGCCGCACTGCAGTGCTCCCTCACCCGCTCCCGCCGCCCCGCGTACGCATCCGCCATGCGTCGAGCCTACGAACCCCCGGCCCGAACCGCCCGCCGAGCACCCCCGAGGGATGCGCCGGCACCCCACTGCGCCCCGCGCGCCCCTGCTCACGCCCTCCTGCCCGCCGTCACCTCCCGTCCGGGTCGAGCAGGCCCCGGCGGTAGGCCGCGACGAGGTTCTGCGGGACGAGCATCTCCCGACCGTTCAGGGTGATCGGGACGAGCTTCGGGCCGGTCGCCTTCCACTGGGCGCGGCGGTGCCGGGTGTTGCTGCGCGAGGTCTTGCGCTTGGGGACTGCCATCGGGGCTCCTTGTCGGGTGGTGCCGGGTGGACCGGATCGGTCAGAGGTGGACGGGGTCGGTCAGAGGTGGACGGGGTCGAGGAGGTCCCGGAAGCCGTCCGGGAGGGCCTTCCAGCCGGGTTCGCCGGCGGCGAGTTCGGCGTCGGTGAGCAGGCAGGAGTCGAGCAGTTCGGTGATGCCGTCCACGTCCAGCCCCTCCGCGGTGAAGCTGAGCTGCTGCACCCGGTCCCCGTGCAGCGGGTGCCAGTCGAGGGCGGCCGCGGCGCGGCGGGCCGGCGGGTAGAGGTCCCAGGCGGCGTCGGGCAGGGCGGTCAGCCAGGGCCCGCACTCCTCGACCGCGAGATTGGCCCCGGCCGCGTCCCAGGCGAGCATCAGGTCGGGCCGGTTGGCGAGCCAGAACCGGCCGCGGCTGCGCTGGGCGGCCGGGACGAGCAGTTCGAGGGCCCCGTGCAGCCGTTCCGGGTGCAGCGGGCGGCGGCGCTCCCAGACCAGGGTGCTCACCCCGGCCTCGTCGCTCTCCTGGGGGAGCAGCGCGATCGCCGGGTTGACGCGGTCGCGCGCGGCGGCCACGTCGAAGCCGCCGAGGGCGGCCCGGGTAAGCGCGCCGGTGCCGAGCCGGACCACCCGGGCGGTCGGGTGGAGCTGGCGCAGCAGGGCCAGCCCCGGCCCGTGCGCGGTGGCGCGCGGCACGGCGAGCGTGGTGGCGTACTCGATCTGGTGGGCGAGCGCCTCGGCGCGGGTGCGTTCGTCCTGGGCGGCGGTGTGCAGCCCGTGCTCCACCAGCTCGTCGGAGACGGACAGGTCACCGATCAGCCGGTCCGGGTCGACGGCGGTGACCACGCCCGCGAGTTCGACCGCCTCCGCCAGCGGGCGGCCGTCCGCCTCGCCCCCGGCGAGCAGCTCAACGGCGGGGTGCGGGTCGCTGCCGCCCCAGAGTTCCACCACCGCGAGCCCGTGCCGGCCGCCCTCGGCGAGGGCCAGCAACCGGGGCAGCAGGTCCTCGCGCAGGGCGCAGCACGGGCAGTCGTTCACCAGCGGGGTCGAGCCGGTGTCGAACGCCCCGTCGGCGTCGCGCAGTTCGCGGTGGACCAGGCCGAGCGAGGCGTCCCGCAGGTCGTGCCGCAGCACCACGGCGTCCACCGCGGCGGCCGCCAACTCCTGGACGACGGCGCTGCGTTCGTCCGAGTGCAGTCCGGCGACCACCACCACCGGGAGGCGGGTGCCGTCCATGCCGTCCATGCCGGTCACCAGCTCGCCTTTCGCACGCCCGGCAGGTGCCCGGCGTGGGCGTGGACGCGCAGGTTGACCCGGGAGAGGCCGAAGGCGCGCAGGTAGCCGCGCGGCCGGCCGTCGACGGCGTCGCGGTTGCGGACCCTGGTGGCGCTCGCGTCGCGGGGCTGGCGGGCGAGCTCGGCCTGGGCGGCGGCGCGCTCGGCGGGGTCGGTGCCGGGGTGGGCGATGATCCGCTTGAGCTCGGCCCGGCGCTCGGCGTAGCGGGCGACGATCGCGCGCCGCTGCTCGTTCTTGGCGATCTTGCTCTGCTTGGCCATCAGACCTTCTCCCCCCGGGCGCGGATGCGGGCGACGGCGGCCTCGACGCCGATCGTGTCGACGGTCTTGATCCCCTTGGCGCTCAGCACCAGCCGGACGTACCGGCCCTCGCTGGGCAGCCAGTAGCGCTTGCGCTGGATGTTGGGGTCGAAGCGGCGCGGGGTGCGGCGGTGCGAGTGCGAGATCGCGTTGCCGAAGCCGGGCCGGCGACCGGTGAGCTGGCAGTGGGCGGACATGGGTGCTCCCTGTCGTCCGGGAATGGGCAGGACGGAGGTCACGTTACACCAGATGAAAATGACTTCCATTTCGGTGTACGGTTCCGATCCAGCCCCGCGGACCCCGCACCACGAGACCCCGGGACCCGAAGCCCACGAGCCCGCGACCCCAGGAGGACGCCCGATGGCCCGCAACGAACTGCGCCCCGTGATCAAGCTCCGCTCCACCGCCGGCACCGGCTACACCTACGTGACCCGCAAGAACCGGCGGAACGACCCGGACCGGATGGTCCTGCGCAAGTACGACCCGGTCGTGGGCCGGCACGTCGACTTCCGCGAAGAGCGCTGACCGCACGAACCCCCTCGGAGGAGCCCCACCATGCAGCCCGGAATCCACCCCGCCTACCGCCCGGTCGTCTTCCGCGACAAGGTCGGCGGCCTCGCCTTCCTCACCCGCTCGACGGCCACCAGCGACCGCACCGTCGAGTGGGAGGACGGCAAGACCTACCCGGTGATCGACGTCGAGATCTCCTCGGCGAGCCACCCCTTCTACACCGGCCAGTCCCGGGTGCTCGACACCGCCGGCCGGGTCGAGCAGTTCCGCCGCCGCTACGGCGACCGGCACTGACGACGGAACGCGAACGGCGCCTCCCCCGGCTCGGGGAGGCGCCGTTCGCGACGTACGGGGACGGCGCGACGTACGGGGACGGACTCAGCGCGGCGGCGGCACGGACACCACCATGGTCAGCCGCAGCTCCCGCTCCCCCGCGTTGCGGTAGACGTGCGCGAAGGAGGCGTCGAAGGAGACCGTGCTCCCGACCGGCACGGTGTGCTCGCGCTCGCCGTGCACCAGGGTCAGCTCGCCCTCGACGACCCGGAGGATCTCCACCGTCCCGGCCGGGTGCGGCTCGGAGGAGTACTCCTCACCGGGCGCCATCCGCCACTCCCACAGCTCGAGCGGCCCGGGCGCCTCGATCCCGTGCAGCAGGGTGCCGGTCCCGCCGGCCGGCCCGTTCCAGAGCGGGACGGCCTGGTCGCCGGGCACGATACGGACGTCCGGGCCCTCCTCGTAGTCGAGCAGGGTGGCGATCGAGACGCCGAGCGCGTCGCCGAGCCGGACCACGGTGGCCACGCTCGGATTGGTGCGGCCCTGCTCGATCTGGACGATCATGCCCCGGCTCACCCCGGACCGGGCGGCGAGGGCGTCCAGGGTGTGGCCGCGCTCGGTGCGCAGCCGCTTGAGGTTCCGGGCGAGGGCCCTGGAGACCAGGTCGGGGTCCGGCACGCGGGCAGTCCTCCGGTGTCTCACCGTACGAGAAGTACAGAATAGTGTTCGGCCGAGTTCAGTTTTTTGCACTACGCTGCCGTTCCGGCAACAAGTCCATCCGACTGTACTTCGGAGTGCATTGTGCTGTCCTCGATCCCCCGCGCCCCGGCCCCCCGGGGCTCGACCCCGCACGCCGTGACCCCGCACGCCGTGAGCCCCGGGGCGCTGCGGTGACCGCCCTGCTCGCCCTCGCCGCCAGCCTGCTCACCGGCCTCGGCGACTTCGGCGGCGGCATCCTCACCCGCCGACTGCCCGCACTCGCCGTCGTGGTCGTCTCCCAGGCCACGGCCGCCGCCGTACTGCTGCTCGCGGTGCTGGCCACCGGCGGCTGGGCCGACGCCTCTCCGGCCCTCTGGTACGCCGTCGCCGCCGGGGTGATCGGCCCGTTCGCGATGCTCGCCTTCTACCGGGCGCTCGCCCTCGGCCCGATGGGCGTGGTCTCCCCGCTGGCCACCGTGGGCGTCGCCGTCCCGGTCGGCCTCGGGCTCGCGCTCGGCGAGCGGCCCGGCCCGGCACAGCTGGCCGGGATCGCGGTGGCGGTGGCCGGCGTGGTGCTGGCCGGCGGGCCCGAACGCGGCGGACCGGCCGCCGCCCGTACCGCCCTGCTGCTCACCCTGGCCGCCGCCTTCGGCTTCGGCGCCAACATGTCCCTGCTCGCCCAGGCCTCGGCCGGCGGCGGGCTGCTGCTGGTGCTGTGCGTCCAGCGGCTGGTCAACATCGCGGTCGGCGGCGCCGCGCTGCTGTACTCGCTGCGTGGCGTGTACTCGCTGCGTGGCGCCGCCGACGGCGGACTGCTGCCCGGGCTGCGCGCCCGGCTGCCGCTGCTCACCGCCGTGGGGCTGCTCGACGTGGCCGGCAACGCCGCCTACGCGTCGGCCTCGCACGGCGGCTCGGCGGCGGTGGCCGCCGTGCTGGCCTCGCTCTACCCGGTGGTCACCGCGCTGCTGGCGCGCGGGGTGTTGAAGGAGCGGCTGCGCCCGGTCCAGGTGGTCGGCGCCGGGCTCGCCGTGGCGGGCACGCTGCTGCTCGCGGCGGCGTGACCCCGACCGCTACTGCTGCTGCTGCGCGGGAGTCCAGCGCTTCTCGACGCCCGCCAGCTTCCAGTACCCGATGGCGATCGCCCACACCACCACGAACAGCCCGGCGATCGCGTAGCCGACGTTGTCCAGCGAGATGTCCGCGATGAACCCGGTCACCGGGTCGGTCAGGTCGAGCTTCTCGTGCAGCACGCCGACCAGTTCGATGGTGCCGATGATGAAGGCCACCGCGATCGACAGCCCGGTGATGGTCAGGTTGTAGTACACCTTGCGCACCGGGTTGGAGAAGGCCCACTGGTACGCGAAGTTCATGAACGTCCCGTCCAGGGTGTCGAACAGGCTCATCCCGGCCGCGAACAGCAGCGGCAGGCAGACGATCGCGTACCAGGGCAGCCCGGCCGCCGCGCCCGAACCGGCCATCACCATCAGGGTGACCTCGGTCGCGGTGTCGAAGCCCAGGCCCAGCACCATGCCGACCGGGAACATCTGCCCGGGCCGGGTGATCGAGCGGGTCGCCCGGTTCAGGATCCGGGCCATGAAGCCGCGCGAGTCGAGGTGCGCCTCCAGCTCCGACTCGTCGAACTGCCCGGCCCGCATCGAGCGGAACACCTTGAGGATGCCGAGCAGCGCCGCCAGGTTGAGCGCGCCGATCAGGTAGAGGAAGGCACCGGAGGCCGTGGTGCCGACCACCCCGAGCCACTTGTGGGTGGCCGAGTCGTCGTCCATCAGGGTGTTCGCCAGCTGGGCGCCGCCCGCCACCAGGGCGGCCATGATGACCACCATCGAGGAGTGCCCGAGGGCGAACCAGAACCCGACCGAGACCGGCCGCTTGCCGTCCGCCATCAGCTTGCGGGTGGTGTTGTCGATCACCGCGATGTGGTCGGCGTCGAAGGCGTGCCGCATGCCGAGGGTGTAGGCGGTGATGCCCAGGCCCACCCCGAAGACCTGGGTGCCGACGGCGTAGTTGTGCGGCGCGACCAGGAAGATGAGGGTCCCGAAGGCCACCACGTGCATGGCCAGGATCACCCCCATCAGCCCGGCGGTACGGACGGTGTCCTCGCGCTTCCACCGGAAGGTGGGCAGTACGGAGGGGGCGGGGTCCGCCTCGGCGGGCGCGGCGGTTTCGGGCAGGGTCATCTTCGGATCACGCTCCAGCACCTCGTGGAATGACTTCGTGAGATGCCGTGGCCGGTCTCCTGGCTTACGGGGCTCCCGGACCCGCCTTCCCAGGCGCACGAAGCGCCCAGTGGCATGTGGGTCCGGACTTCTCTCCCCCGATCACAGTGGCGAGGGCCGCTCCGGAGCAGGACCTGTCGAAGGTCCGTCACCGGTATTCCCGAGCACCACGGCGGGGAACACCGTAGGGGCAGGACCGCACCCTCGCAAGGTTGCGCACCTGTGCAGGTGTCCAGGATCACAGGTCGTGAGCTGCCAGAATGTCCGCATGCATCTCGTACCGGCCGACCGCGCGGGCCACCGCACCATCGACGGACACCGGGTCTGCGAAGCCATCGCCGCCATCGGTGACACCGAGCACGTCCGGTCCTGGGCCGAGCGGTTCTCCCTGCTCGCCGACCCCGGACGGCTCGCCCTGCTGCTCGCCCTCCACCGGGCCGGCCCGCTCGCCGTCAGCGACCTGGCGGTCGCCACCGGCATGCGCGACCCGGCCGTCTCCCAGGCCCTGCGGCTGCTCCGCACGGCGGGAGTGGTCACCGGAGACAAGGACGGACGCGTGGTGCGCTACCGGCTCGTGGACGACGCCATGCGCCCCCTGCTCGACGAATGCGCCGCCGCCGATCACGAGGAGCCCGCCGCTGCGGCGGGCTGACCGACACTCGGCAAACCACGCCGGGGGCGCGGGGGGATGAGTACGATCTTCGTGTGCTGATTCGCCTCCGGCCTCGGCCTTGGCCCGACGACTCGCGCTGGGATTCCCGACCGGTCACGGCGCGCGTCCTCGCCGTCGCCCGCACGCTCACCTCGGCCACCCGGGTTCTCGACGTGCTCATGCTGCTGCGTGGTCAGGACGGCATCAGGTTCTACATCACCGTCAACCCCGGCTCGGAGTTCGCCACCGGACTCGACGACTACCTCCGCACCCTGCCCGGCAACATCACCGTGCTGCCCTGGGAGGAGGCCGTCCGCTACGAGTTCGACCTTGCCGTCGCCTGCGCCGTCCACGCCTCCATGCACCGGCTGCACGCGCCGCTCGTCGTCCTCCCGCACGGCGCCGGGTACAACCGGCTGGTCACCGAGTCCACCGGCGACCCGGTCAGCGCCGCCGGCCTGTCCCGGCGGGAACTCACCTACCGGCGGCGGGTGTTCCCCAGCGTCGTCGGCCTCACCCACTCCGAACAGTTCGGCCGGCTGGCGGACTGGTGTCCCGAGGCCCTCCCCCGCGCCCGGGAGGTCGGCGACCTCTGCCACGACCGGATGCAGCACAGCGCGGACTCCCGGGACCGCTACCGCGCAGCGCTCGGCGCCGTCGACGGACGGCGCCTGGTCGTGGTCAACTCCACCTGGAGCGAACACTCGTTATTCGCCCACGCCCTCGACCTCCCGTCCTCGCTCATCGCCCAGCTCCCGGCCGACGAGTACACCGTGGCGGTGATCCTGCACCCCAACATCTGGGCCAAGCACGACCCGGAGGCGATCCTCGCCGCCGCCACCCGCTCCGGCCTGCGGCTCATCCCACCGCACCAGGGCTGGCAGGCCACCGTCGTCGCCGCCGACTGCCTGATCGGCGACCACGGCTCGGTCTCCTTCTACGGTGCGGCCCTGCGGCACCCGACCCTGCTCGTCACCACCGGCGCCGCCGAACTCGACCCGCGGTCCCCCACCTACGCCTTCGGCCAGGCCGCGCCCGCGCTCGATCCGCACAGCGACCTGCTGGCCCAGATCGAACAGGCCATGGCGAAGCACGATCCGGCCTCACTGCAGTCGATCACCGACCGCTCGCTCGGCCGACGCGGTCGTTCCGGCGAGCTCCTGGCCACCCTGCTGCACGACTTCCTGCCGGCCGTCGACCGGCCGGCCAAGGCCCCGGACCTGCCGCCCTACCCGGCGCCCGTCCCGCTACCCGCCGAGTCGCCGACGGCCTACGACGTCGAGGGCGAATGCCGGGGCAGCGAGGTCAGCCTCCGCCGGTTCCCGATCGTCGTCCCCGAGCGCCACCGCCCCCGTGGCTTCCACGTCGCGAGCACCGAGGAACCCGTCCGAGAACTGAAGTTCACGGCGGAGGTCCTGGCCCGCACCACGATCCGGGCCGAACGGCCCGCCGAGCACTGGCTCGCCGAGGCCTCGGCCGACTGGCCGGGCGCCGCCGTGCTGGTGGCCGCCCTCGGTGAGGCCCGCCATCTGGTCCGGCTGCCCGACGGCCTGCTCCTGGAGGCACAGGCCGAGGAAGCCTGGGGCATCACCGAGCCGCTCCTGGACCCGCTCCTGTTGGGTTCCGCGCTCGTCCTGTGGCTCGCCGACGGCGGCGAGCCGGCCCTGCTGCCCGACCACGGCCTCACCATCCGCACCGGCACCCACCTGACCCGGGTGGCCTTCACGGCACGGCCGGCCTAGACACGCCCTACGCCTCCGGCTCTCCCAGCCAAGCCCGGCTGCGCGCCGCGAGCGTGGCGTCCCCGAGCTCCTCCGCGAGCGAGAGCAGCAGTCGGTGCGCCTCCCGCTCCTTGGCGAGCTGGCCGAGCTCCGCCGCCCGTCGCACGCACTCCTCCGCGCACCGGACGGCCGCCTCCAGGTCCCCCAGGCCGCGGTACGCACGGGCCCGCACCAGCGGCAGCCGCATCAGCATCGGCTCGTCCTCGGTGCGCTCGGCGGTCACCGCCGCCCCGTCCAGCACACCGATCGCCTCGCCCGCCCGCCCGGCCGCGATCAGGGCCTGGGCGATGTTGTAGTCCTGCACGACCTCGCCGTGCGGATCGCCCTCGTTGGCCTCCCTGGCCAGGACGAACCGCTCCACCGCACGCTCCGGACGCCCGTCGGCCAGGCAGAGCAGACCGTCGGTCTCGTACAACACGCCGCTCAGCCGCGGCTCGTCGACGAGCGGCAGGACCTCCGACGCCATCGCGACCTGCTCGACGGCCAGCGGGTACTCCTTCAACTCGTAATGAGCCCGCGCGAGTTGGTTGCGCATACGGATCACCGCGTCCGGGCGGTTGTCCCACTGCGCCGACTCCACGCCGAGCCGGTGGGTCTCGATCCAGTCCCCGTAGTTCTTGTCGCTGTGGTAGAGGGCCCAGAGCGACTCGCACAGCCGCCACACCTCGCCGTGCCAACCCTGCTCCGCCGCCGCCCGAACGACCTCCCGCAGATCGGCCCGCTCGGCCCGCAGCCACCCGAGTGCGCTCTTCTTGTCGGTGAACCCGGGCAGCCCCTCGCCGCTGCGCTCCTGGAGCCACAGCCGGTCCCCGAGCACCAGGGTGGCCGCCAAGGCGGCCCGGCCACGGAAGTACCCGACGGTCCGGGCCAGCAGGTCGAAGCGCTCGGGCAGTTCGCGGGCGCACCCACGCGCGTGCAGCCGGACCAGGTCGTGAGCGCGGAAGCGCCGCCCCGGGCCGTCGTCGACGACATCGTCCAGCAGGTGCGCGGAACGCAGCTCACGCAGGCCTTCCGACGCCCGGTCGATCCCGGCCGCCTCGGCCAACTCCGCCGAAACGAAAGGCCCCGGGTTGACGCCCACCAGGTGGTAGAGCGCCTTGGCGTGCGGGGACAGCCGCCGGACAACCGGGTCGAGCATCCTGTCGATCCCGCCCTCCTCGTTGTCCAGCGACACCAACCGGTGCGCCGGGTCCGAGAGTTCGGCCAGGGCCTGATCGATCTCCAGCTCGCCGTCCAGCAGTTGGTAGCCCATCGCGTTCAGGGCCAGCGGCAGGCCGTCGCAGAATCCGACCAGCTCGGCGACCTCCTGGTCGGTGCCCCGGCCCGGGCCGAGCCAGCAGCGCACCAGTTCCACACCGGCCGCCGGACTGAGCGGATCGAGCTGGAGCACCTCGGCGCCGTCCAGTCTCAGCCCCGGCAGTCGTCGGCGGCCCGCGACGACCACCAGGCCGCCGGCCGGCAGCAGCCCTCTGACCTCGGCCGCGTGCTCGACGTTGTCCAGGAACACGAGCACCCGGCGCTCGGCCGTGATCGTCCGGAACCGCGCCGCCCGCTCCGGCAGGGTGCCGGGGACGTCCGCCACCCCGAACTCCCGGAGGAACCCGGCCAGCACCTCGCTGAGGTCGACCCCGCCGAGATGGCGGTACGCCGCGAGATCGGCGTAGAGGTCCCCACCGGGGAAGAGGCTGCCGTGCCGCGACACGAAATGGGCGATCAGCTCCGTCTTCCCGACCCCACCGAGCCCGGTGAACGCCACGATCCGGGGCCTGCGCTCCTCGACCCGGCCGACCGCCGCCACGAGGGTGGCGAGCTCTCGCTCCCGGTTGACGAAGAAGTCCCGGGACGGCCGGACCTGATGCGGCGTCCGGAGGCTGTCGCGAAGCTGGACCGTGACGTTCCCGCCCTGGATCACATTGCCGTGCACCACCGCGCCCGACAAGCTGTTGGACACCTCGTAGCCGTCCACCCGTCCGCTCCCTCCGACCAGCCCGGGCCCAGCCTACGGCGTCGGGCGGCCCGTGGCGCCTGAATCCTCCTCAGGCCGCCTGGCAGGTCGGGCACCAGAACAGGTTGCGCGCCGCGTGCGCCTCCGTCCGCACCTCCGTGCCGCAGACCAGGCAGGGCATCGCGGCGCGGCGGTAGACGTACACCTCGCCGCCGTGGTCGTCGACGCGCGGCGGGCGGCCCATCGCCTCGGGGGTGTGCTCGGGGCGCACGGTGTCGATCCGGCCGGCGGCGACACCCTGGTGCATCAGGGCGACCAGGTCGGCCCAGATCGCGTCCCACTCGCGGCGGGTGAGGTCGCGACCGGCCCGGTGCGGGGCGATCCGATGGCGGAACAGCACCTCGGCGCGGTACACGTTGCCCACCCCGGCCAGCACCTTCTGGTCCATCAGCAGCGCGGCGACGGTCGTGCGGCTGCCCGATATCCGGCGCCAGGCGGCCTCCGGGTCGGCGTCGGCGCGCAGCGGGTCGGGGCCGAGGCGGGCGGCGACGGCGGCCTTCTCCGCCCCGGTGACCAGCGCGCAGGTGTTGGGACCGCGCAGGTCGGCGTAGCCGTCCTCGTTGGCCAGCCGCAGCCGCACCAGCCCGATCGGTTCGGGCGCCGGGCCGGTGCCGAAGGTGAAGCCGCCGTAGAGCCCGAGGTGGACGTGCACCCAGCCGCCCTCCTCGAAGCCGAGGAAGAGGTGCTTGCCGGTGGCCTCCGCGCCGGTGAGCAGCTGGCCGTCGAGCGCCTTGGCCTCGTCGGCGAAGCGGCCCTGCGGGCTGGAGACCCGCACCGGGCGGCCGCCGAAGGCCTTGCGGTTCTGGCCGGCGAGGCGGTGGATGATGTGGCCTTCCGGCACGGGCGTCAGCTCCCGGGGTGGTTCTGGCAGGACCCGTCCATCATCTCAGCCGCCCCGACCGGGCCCGAACCCCGTGGTCAGCGGACCGGCATGCCCATCAGCCGGGCCAGGATGACCCGGTCCAGCTCGGCGGCCGTGCCGGCGACGTCCAGGTACGAGTTGTCGATGATCGGCAGCCCGGAGTTGTACCAGCCGGCCATCCGCCCGTGGATGCGCGCGACCTCCTCGTCACCGAGCCGCCTGGTGCCGCCGCGACGGGCGTTGCGGCGCAGCACCGAGTCCAGGCTGGGCAGCAGCACCACCGGGATCATGCCCGGGCCGATGTGCCGCTTCCAGCCGCCGAGGCCGATCGCCGGGCGGTCCGGGAAGACGGCGTCGTCGATGATGCAGGAGATGCCGTTGGCCAGGTAGTTGCGGCAGGCGAAGCCGCAGGTGCGGCGGGCCAGCCGGTACTGGGCCTCGGAGGCGTTGTTCCAGCCGGCCTGCGGGTTGGCGAAGCCGGACTGCACCCACTCGCGGACGTCGTCCAGGCTGATGTGCGCGGTCGGGGTGCCGCGGCGCTCGGCCCAGTACCGGGCGACGGTGGTCTTGCCCGCCCCGGCCGGGCCGATCAGCAGGACGGCGATGGGGCCGGCGGGCGCGTGGCGCTGCGAGGGGTGGGCGGGGAGCTGGACGGGCGTGCCGGCGGGCAGCACGAAGTGCCCGGTGCCGCCGGCCGGGACGGGCGCGGGCGGCGGTGCCGCAGCCGGGGCGGGCACGGGGTTCGGCACCGGGGCCCGCGCCGCGACGGGAGCCGGAACCGGAGCCGGAGCGGCCAGGGTGGTCGGGGCCGGCCGGGGTGCGGCCGGCGGCGGCGCGACGGGAGCGGGAGCCGGCGCCGCGGCGGGTGCAGCGGCGGGCGGCGGGGGAAGCGTGGTGGCGGGCGCGGCGACCGGGGCCGGAGCGACCGGCGGCGGTGGCACCGGTGCCCCCGGCGTGGACACCCCCGCACCGCTCCCCGGCGGCACCGGCGGAGCGGCGGGACGCGGCGGGACCTCCCCGCCTCCGGCGTACTGCGTCACGGCACCTCCCGACACCTCTCAGCGGGGACATTACACGGCGGCCCGGCGGCGGGCACAGTCCGCCGCCGGGCCACTGACCAGCAGTCAGCGCGAGGCGAGCTGCTCCGCCAGCGCCCGCAGCGCCAGCTCGTACGACCCGATCCCGAAGCCCGCGATGGTGCCGGAGGCCACCGCCGCGATCACCGAGTTGTGCCGGAAGGTCTCCCGCGCGTACGGGTTGGAGATGTGCACCTCGATCAGCGGCGCGGTGCGCTGCGCCGCGGCGTCCCGCATCGCGTACGAGTAGTGGGTGAACGCGCCCGGGTTGATCACCACGGGCACCTGCCCGTCGGCCGCCTCGTGCAGCCACTCCACCATCTGCTGCTCGGAGTTGGTCTCGTGCACCTCGACCTCGAAGCCGAACTCCTTGCCCAGCGCGGTGCAGCGCTCGACCAGCCCGGCGTACGAGGTGGCGCCGTAGACGTCCGGCTCCCGGCTGCCCAGTCGGCCCAGGTTGGGGCCGTTGAGCACCATCACCCTGGTCACGCCGAGACCTCCGCGTACGCGGCGACCAGCAGCGACGGGTCGGGGCCCTCCAGTACGGAGGTCTTGCCGAGGCCGTCCAGGACGATGAAGCGGATCAGGTCGCCGCGCGACTTCTTGTCGATCTTCATCGCGTCCAGCAGCTTCGGCCAGGCGTCCGCCCGGTAGCTCAGCGGCAGGCCGACCGAGGCCAGCACGGTGCGGTGGCGGTCGGCCGTCTCGTCGTCCAACCGGCCCGCCAGGCGGCCGAGTTCGGCGGCGAAGACCATGCCGATGGAGATCGCCGCGCCGTGCCGCCACTTGTAGCGCTCGTTGCGCTCGATGGCGTGGCCGAGGGTGTGGCCGTAGTTGAGGATCTCGCGTCGGCCGGACTCCTTGAGGTCCCCGGAGACGACGTCGGCCTTGACCTGGATGGCCCGGCGGATCAGCTCGACGGTGTGCGGGCCGGCCGGCGTCCTGGCGCCCTCCGGGTCGGCCTCGATCAGGTCGAGGATCGCCGGGTCGGCGATGAAGCCGCACTTGATGACCTCGGCGAGGCCGGAGACGTAGTCGTGCGTGGGCACGGTCTCCAGGGTGCCGAGGTCGGCCAGCACGCCCACCGGCGGGTGGAAGGCGCCGACCATGTTCTTGCCCTCGGCGATGTTGATGCCGGTCTTGCCGCCGACGGCCGCGTCGACCATGCCGAGCAGCGTGGTGGGCATGGAGATCCAGCGCACCCCGCGCAGCCAGGTGGCCGCGACAAAGCCGGCCAGGTCGGTGGTGGCCCCGCCGCCGAGGCCGACCACGACGTCGCTGCGGGTGAAGCCGGTCTGCCCGAGCACCGACCAGCAGTACGCGGCGACCTCGGCGCTCTTCGCCTCCTCGGCGTTCGGCACCTGGAGCGCGATCGCCTCGTAGCCCTCGCCGGCCAGGTCCTCGCGGATGGCGTCGGCGGTGGCGGCCAGTGCCTCCGGGTGGATGATCGCGACCCGCCTGGCGCGGGTGCCGATCAGCGGCGCCAGCTCGCCGAGCAGCTGGTGCCCGATCAGCACGTCGTACGGGTCGTGGCCGGCGCTGCCGCCGACGTGAATCCTGACGGTGGTGTCAGTCATGGGGGGTGTTCAGCTCCAGTGCTTCCAGTACGGCGTCCGCGACCTGCTCGGGGGTGCGGTCGGCGGTGTCGACGACGGCGGTGGCCACCTCCAGGTAGAGGGGGCGGCGGGCCTCCATCAGCTCGCGCCAGCGGGCCCGGGGGTTGACGGCCAGCAGCGGGCGCGGCGCGTCCAGACCGACCCGCTTGACCGCGTCGCCCAGCGGGACCTCCAGGAAGGCCACCGGCAGCTCGCGCAGCAGCGCACGGGTGGCCTCGGCCATCACCGCGCCGCCGCCGAGCGCCAGCACCCCGTCGTGTCCCTCGGCGGCCGCGCGCACGGCACGGACCTCCAGCTCGCGGAAGTGCGGCTCGCCCTCGTCGATGAAGATCTCCGGGATGGGCTTGCCGGCCAGCGCCTCGATGTCGGTGTCGGTGTCCCGGAAGCCGACGCCCAGGCGCTCGGCCAGGGCCCGCCCGACGGTGGACTTGCCACTGCCGGGCGGGCCGACCAGCACCACGACGGGCTTCGTCATCGGATGATCAGGTTGTCGAGGTAGCCCTGGACGTTGCGGCGGGTCTCGGAGACGTTGTCGCCGCCGAACTTCTCGTTCACCGCGTCCGCCAGCACCAGCGCGACCATCGCCTCGGCGACGATGCCGGCGGCCGGCACCGCGCAGACGTCCGAACGCTGGTGGTGCGCCTTGGCCGGCTCACCGGTGCGCACGTCCAGGGTCTGCAGCGCCCGCGGCACGGTGGCGATCGGCTTCATCGCGGCGCGCACCCGCAGCACCTCACCGGTGGACAGGCCGCCCTCGGTGCCGCCGGAGCGGCCGGAGGTGCGCTTGACGCCCTCGGGGGTCGGGACGATCTCGTCGTGCGCCTGCGACCCGGGGACCCGGGCCAGCTCGAAGCCGTCGCCGACCTCGACGCCCTTGATCGCCTGGATGCCCATCAGCGCGGCGGCCAGCCGCGCGTCCAGCCGGCGGTCCCAGTGCACGTGCGAGCCGAGGCCCACCGGCACGCCGTACGCGAGCACCTCGACCACACCGCCGAGGGTGTCGCCGTCCTTGTGGGCCTGGTCGATCTCGGCGACCATCGCCTTCGACGCGTCCGCGTCCAGGCAGCGCACCGGGTCGGCGTCCAGCCGGGCCTCGTCCGAGGGCAGCGGCACCACGCCGGCCGGCGCCTTGGCGGCGGCCAGCTCGACCACGTGGCTGACGATCTCGATCCCGGCCACCTCGCGCAGGTAGGCGCGGGCGACCGCGCCCAGCGCGACCCGGGCGGCCGTCTCCCGGGCGCTGGCGCGCTCCAGGATCGGCCGGGCCTCCTCGATCGAGTACTTCTGCATGCCGGCCAGGTCGGCGTGGCCGGGCCGGGGGCGGGTCAGCGCCTCGTTGCGGGCCAGGCCCGCCAGCACCTCGGGGTCGACCGGGTCGGCCGACATGACCTGCTCCCACTTCGGCCACTCGGTGTTGCCGACCATGATCGCGACCGGGCTGCCCATGGTCAGACCGTGCCGGACGCCGCCGAGGAAGGTCACCTCGTCCTGTTCGAACTTCATCCGCGCCCCGCGGCCGTAACCGAGCCGGCGGCGCGCCAGCGCGTCGGCCACCACCTCGGTGGTGACCGGTACACCGGCGGGCAGGCCTTCCAGCGTCGCGACGAGTGCGGGGCCGTGCGACTCCCCCGCCGTCAGCCAGCGCAACGTACCCAACGGAGCTCCTTCATCAGCGGGCCGGCCCACGGCACCGCCGGGGCCCGCCCGAGCGTGCCTTCTGTCCGAATCCTTTCATGCCCCGGCAGCCCCTGGGGGCACAGTCCGCGTGACGGACGGCAACCGGTCACTCCACGAAACGATTCGGCCGCGCGCGGCGGGCTCAGGGCCCGGCCAGTGCCCGCTCCCCCGCCTCGCGCATCGCCGCCAGCGGCCCGGGCGCCCGCCCGGTGAAGGCCTCGCTCTGCAGCACCGCCTGGTGGACCAGCAGGTCCAGCCCGCCGAGGACGGTCGCCCCGCGCCCCGCGCAGGCGGCGGCCAGCGCCGTCGGCCACGGGTGGTACAGCACGTCGAACAGCGCCCCCGGGGCCGCCGGCAGCGAGCCGGCGAAGTCGTCGGTCGCCCCGACCGGGGTGGTGGAGACGGTCAGCGGCCGCTCCAGCGCCTCCGCGCCGCGCTCCCAGTCCTCGGTCCGCACCGCCACGCCGAGCCGCTCGCCCAGCTCGGCCATCTCCCGGGCCCGCTCGGCGCTGCGCACGTAGACCGTCACCTCGCCGGTGCAGACCTGGGCCAGCGCGGCCAGCGCCGAGGAGGCGGTGGCCCCGGCACCCAGCACGGCGGCGGCGGACACCTCGGCGATGCCGCGCTCGCGCAGCGCGTTCACCAGCCCGGGGACGTCGGTGTTGTCCCCGGTGCGCCGCCCGTCGGCGGTGAACACCACGGTGTTCACCGCGTCCACCGCGCGGGCCGTGGCACTGACCTCGTCCAGCAGCGGGATGACCGCCCGCTTCAACGGCATGGTCAGCGACAGCCCCGCCCACTCGGCCTCGTCCAGCCCGGCGAGGAACCCGGGCAGGGCTGCCTCGTCGACCTCGAAGCGGTCGTAGCGCCAGCCGTCCAGCCCGAGCGCCGCGAAGGCGGCCCGGTGCAGGTCGGGCGAGAGCGAGTGGGCGATCGGTGAGCCGAGGACGGCCGCCCGGTGCTTGCTGGTCAACACTGCCTCTCCGTGATCTCCGTGAACGACGGTGCCGTGGCGGCTACTTGGTGGTGGCGGCTACTTGGTGGTGCAGTGCAGGCCGACCTTGTCGAAGCCCTGGCCCGCCGCCTTGCAGTACGCCTCGACGTTGGCCGCGTGCTCCTTGTCCGTCTCGGCGAACAGGGTGTTGGTCGGGGACATCGCGATGAAGTACAGCCACTTGCCGTCCGCCGGGTTGAGCACCGCGTTGAGCGCCTCGTCACCGGGGTTGGAGATCGGCGTCGGCGGCAGGCCCGGGTTGATGTAGGTGTTGTACTTGTTGGACCCGTCGTTGATGTCCTTCGACGTGAGCTCCTTGCGGCCCAGCGAGTACTGCAGCGTGGTGTCCATGCCGAGCGTGTGGCGCACGGTGTCGCTGGCCAGCCGGTTCTGGATGGTCCTGGCCATCTTGGCGAAGTCGCCCGGGTTGTTGCCCTCGCGCTGCAGGATGCTCGCCTCGATGACCACCTCGTAGCCGTTCTTGAGGCCCGCCTTGGAGGCCTGGCCGTCGAGGTTGGCGTACTTGTCGGTGGCGGTCTTCACCATCTGCTTGAGCAGGTCCTCGGGCTTCATGCCGTCGGCGATGTTGTAGCGGGTCGGCCAGAGGAAGCCCTCGATGTTGCCGTTCGCGTACGCGGGCAGCCCGAGGTCGTTGACCTGCGCCTTGGCCACGCCCGCCGTGGTGCCCTTCTGGAGCTTCAACTTGCTGTCGATCATGGTGTAGATCTCGGAGGAGTTCTTGCCCTCCGGGAACACGATCGCCGCGCCGCCCGCCTGGTCCAGCAGTTCCTTGACCGCGGCCGCGGCCGGCATCTCCTTCTTCAAGGTGTAGAAGCCGTACTGGATCGTCTGGCACTTGGGCTCGGCGTCGCAGGCCTTGGTGAAGGCGTCGACGCTCTTGACCACACCGGCGGCCTTGAGGGCGGCGCCGATCTGCCCGCCGACCGCGCCCTGCTTGACCTCGATCTGGACGGAGCCGGTGCCCTCGCCGGTGAAGTCCGGCGGCGGGCCGAAGTGGTCCTGGTAGAAGCCGTAGCCCCACCAGCCGGCGCCGCCGAGCAGCCCGAGCAGCACCACGGCGACCACCAGGCAGGCGCCGCCGTTGCGGCGGCCGGCCTTCTTGCCGCTCTCCTTGCGCTTCTTCTTCGCCTCGCGGGAGTCGTCCTGCTCACCGAGGAAGCCGCTCTGCTCGGCCTCGGCGTGCTCGTCGAGGTAGCGGTCGCCCTCGTGGTGCTCCTCCTCGGCGCGGCCGTCCCACTCCCCCTCCGCGGGTTCGTGCGCGCCGCCGACCGGATCGGCGCCGGACTCCAGCGCGGCCGCCTCGGCCTCCCAGTCGATGCCGTCCGGGCCGGGACCGGAGGCGGCCTCGGGCGCCGGGGCCGGGCGGGCGGCCTGCTGCTGGGGCATCCCCTGCTGCATCCCCTGCTGCATCTGCTGCGGCATGCCCTGCTGCTGCATCGGCATCTGCTGCTGCCCGTACCCCTGCTGGGGCATCCCCTGCTGCATCTGCTGCGGGTAGGCCTGCCCCTGCTGGCCCATGCCCTGCTGGCCCATGCCCTGCTGCGGGAACCCCTGATCGTAGCCCTGCTGCGGCATCTGCTGCTGCGGGTACCCCTGCTGCGGCATGCCCTGCTGCTGGTACCCCTGCGGCGCCATCATCTGCTGGGGGTGGCCGCCGTGCATCTGCTGCTGCATCTGCTGCTGCTGCGCGTACCCCTGCTGAGCGTCCCCGTACGGCTGCTGGCCGTGCTGGTCCTGCTGCGGGTACTGCTGCCACTGGCCGTCCTGCTGGCCGGGGATCGGCTGCTGGCCGCCGTAACCGGGATCACCGGGGTGCCACGGCTCGCCCTGGGGGCCGTAGCCCCGACCCAGATCGGTCATTGATCCCCTTAACCGACGGTGACGACCGGAGGATCGGACCGGCCGTCCGGGACGACGCGGTCCCGGCTGATTCTCGAACCGGCGTGCTAGCGCAGCGCCTGGGAGGAGACGTTACCGTACCGCAGCCGTACCCCCGCCCGGGCGGACGCACTGTCAGTGAGCGACCTCACGCTCGGCGTACGGGGCCGTCACGGTGTGGCGGCGCCCGGTGTCGAGGGGCTGGCGGCGGCGGTCGGAGCGGTGGAGTCCGGCGCGCTCGGCTTGGCCGCCCGGGCGGCGTTGAACTCGGCGACGTTCTTCTGCTGCACCTCGAAGCTGTCGGTGAAGCGGGTGTCCCCGGGCTTCACGGTCACGAAGTAGACCCAGTCCCCCGGCGTCGGGTCCAGCGCCGCCATGATCGCCTGCCGGCCCGGGTTGGAGATCGGCGACGGCGGCAGGCCCGGGTGCAGGTAGGTGTTGTACGGGGAGTCCAGCTTGGTGTCGGTGACGGTGGTGTTCAGGGTCGAGCGGCCGAGGGCGTAGTTGATGGTGGAGTCCAGCTGGAGCGGCATCCCCTTGGCCAGCCGGTTGTAGATGACCCGGGCCACCTTGCCCATGTCCTCGGTGTTGTCGGCCTCGCCCTGGACCATGCTGGCGACGGTGACCAGCCCGTACAGGCTCTGCCCGAGGTTCTGCGCGACGACGTTGGCGTCGTCCCGGCTGAACTCCTTGCCCGCCCGCTCGACCATCTGCTTCAACAGGTCCAGCGCGGTGGTCCCGTCGGTGACGGCGTAGGTCGCCGGGAACAGGTAGCCCTCGGGGCTGCCCTTGGCGAAGTCCGGGAGGCCGAGCTCGGCGCTCTGCTCCTGGGCGGCCTTCTGGGTGGTGCCCGCGGGGAGGTTGAGCTTCTTGTCGATCGCCGCGTAGATCTGGTAGCCGCGCCAACCCTCGGGAATGGTCAGGCCGTTGGCGTTGGCCGGGTCGATCAGGACGGACAGCGCGGCGGCGGCCGACATCTTCTGCTTCAAGGTGTACGTACCGGGCTGGATCCGCCCGGCGGCCGCCGCGCTGCCCTTCGCCGCCCGGGTGAAGGCGAGCGAACTGGCCACCACCCCGTTGCGGACCAGCGCGGAGGCGATCTGGGACAGGCCCGCGCCCTCCGGCACCGAGACCTGGACGCTGCCGCTGCCCTGCCCCGCGTAGTCGGCGGCCGCCGCGGGCTTGCGCTGGTGCTGGAACCAGGTGTAGCCGGTGAGCCCGATCCCGCCGAAGACCGCGACCAGGGCGAAGGCGGTGAGGCCGCAGGCCAGTCCGTTACGCCGCCGGTGCGGGTCCGGCGCATCGGAGCGCGGCCGGGGCGCGCCCGGAGGACGGCCCTCCGGCTCCAGCACCGGCGCACCCAGGTGCCCCGGGGTGAGCCCCGGGTGGAAGTCCTGGTCGGTCATGGCTCGCGGCCCCCTCGGCGGTCCCGAATCGCTGAGAATCGCTCCGGTCCGACACGAATCGATGCGGATCGATCCGAAACGGACACGGAAACGAACGAAAGAGGGGTCCGTGCGGACGTGTCCGCACGGACCCCTCTTCGGGACGTTAGATCAGGCCGGTCAGCCGGTCGCCTCGACGCTCTCACCGGGCGGGCGTCCGCTCACCCGTTCGGACTCAAGGGCGGTCTGCAGGATCACCACGGCGGCGGCCTGGTCGACCACCGAGCGGCCCTTCTTCGCCTTGACCCCCGAGGCGCGCAGGCCGTGGGTCGCGGTGACGGTCGTCATCCGCTCGTCCACCAGCCGCACCGTCACCGGGTAGACCCGGTTGGCCAGCCGCGAGGCGTAGGCCCTGACCTTCTCCGCGGCCGGGCCCTCCTTGCCGCTGAGCGAGCGCGGCAGCCCGACGACCACCTCGATCGCGTCGTACTCCTCGACGATCGCGGCGATCCTGGCCTGCGACTTCACGCCGGCCGGAACGGTCTCCACCGGCGTGGCGAGCACCCCGTCGGGGTCGCAGGACGCGACCCCGATCCGGGCGTCACCGACGTCGACGGCGATCCGCCGCCCACGCCGGAAGGGCCTCTCCTCCTGCTCCATCAGCTGGCGCGCTCCGCGACCAGGCCGCGCACCGCGGCGATCGCCTCGCCGACCGCGGCCGGGTTGGAGCCGCCGCCCTGGGCGACGTCGTCCTTGCCGCCACCGCCGCCACCGAGGGTCTTGGCGGCGGTGCGGACCAGCTCGCCGGCCTTGATGCCGCGGCCGCGGGCGTCCTCGTTGGTGGCGATCACGGTCAGCGGGCGGTCGTTCGCCACGGTGAAGGCGGCGACCACGGCCGGGCGCGAGCCGAGCCGGCCTCGCACGTCCAGCACCAGCTTGCGCAGCTCGTCCGCGCCCACGCCGTCGGCGACCTGCGCGGCGACCACCGCGATGCCGTGCACGTCCTCGGCCGAGTCGGCCAGGCCCGCCGCGGCGGCCAGCACCTTCTCGGCGCGGAAGCGCTCGATCTCCTTCTCGGCGTCCTTGAGCTTGGTGAGCATGCCCGAGATCTTCTCCGGCAGCTCCTCCGGGCGGCCCTTGACCAGCTCGGTGAGCTGGGCCACCACGGTGTGCTCGCGGGCCAGGAACTTGTACGCGTCGACGCCGACCAGCGCCTCGACGCGGCGCACGCCGGAGCCGATCGAGGACTCGCCGAGCAGCTTCACCAGGCCCAGCTGGGCGGTGTTGCCGACGTGGGTGCCGCCGCACAGCTCCTTGGAGAAGTCGCCGATCGAGACGACCCGCACCTCGTCGCCGTACTTCTCGCCGAACATCGCGATGGCGCCGGCCTTGCGGGCCTGGTCCATCGTCATGACCTCGGCGGTGACCTCCAGCTCGCGGCCCAGCACGTCGTTGATCTTCTGCTCGACGTCCACCAGCACGCTGCCCGGAACGGCGGCGGGCGAGCCGAAGTCGAAGCGGAAGCGGCCGGGGGCGTTCTCGGAGCCGGCCTGGGCGGCCGTCGGGCCGAGCGCGTCGCGCAGCGCCTGGTGGGTCAGGTGGGTGGCCGAGTGGGCGCGGGCGATCGCCCGGCGGCGCTCGGTGTCGATCGTGGCGTACGCCGAGGCGCCGAGCACGACCTCGCCGAACAGCACGCCGCCCGAGTGCACGATGACGCCCGGGACGGGCTGCTGCACGTCGCGGATCTCGACGACCGCGCCGGACTCCAGCCGGATCCGGCCGTGGTCGGCGAGCTGGCCGCCGCCCTCGGCGTAGAACGGGGTGCGGTCGAGGATCAGCTCGACCTCGTCGCCCTCGGAGGCGGCCGGCGACGGGACGCCGTCCACCAGCAGGCCGACGACGGTGGCCTCGCCCTCGGTCAGGTTGTAGCCGGTGAAGAGGCTCGCGCCGGACTTGTCGGCGACCTCGCGGTACGCGGCGACGTCGGCGTGGCCCATCTTCTTCGCCTTGGCGTCCGCCTTGGCGCGGTCCCGCTGCTCCTGCATCAGGCGGCGGAAGCCGGCCTCGTCGACCTGGAGGCCCTGCTCCTCGGCCATCTCCAGGGTGAGGTCGATCGGGAAGCCGTAGGTGTCGTGCAGCTTGAAGGCCTGGTCGCCGGAGAGCACCGCGCCGCCGGACTGCTTGGTCTCGGTGACCGCGGCGTCCAGCAGGCTGGTGCCGGCCTTGAGGGTCTGCAGGAAGGCCGCCTCCTCGGCGACCACGACGGTCTCGATCCGCTTGCGGTCGGTCTCCAGCTCCGGGTACTGCGGGGCCATCGCCTTGATCGCGATGTCGGTGAGGTCCTTGGCCACCGGCTCGGTGGCGCCCAGCAGGCGCATGTTGCGGATGGCGCGGCGCAGGATGCGGCGCAGCACGTAGCCGCGGCCCTCGTTGCCGGGGGTGACGCCGTCGCCGACCAGCATCAGCGCGGTGCGGATGTGGTCGGTGACCACGCGCAGCGAGACGTCCGACTTGTGGTCGGCGCCGTAGCTGTGGCCGGTGAGCTCGGCGGCGCGGTCGAGGATCATCCGGCTGGTGTCGATCTCGAAGAGGTTGTCGACGCCCTGGAGGATCGCGGCGAGGCGCTCCAGGCCCAGGCCGGTGTCGATGTTCTTGCTCGGCAGGTCGCCGAGGATCTCGAAGCCGTCCTTGCCGTCGCCGTGGCCGCGCTCGTACTGCATGAAGACCAGGTTCCAGATCTCCAGGTAGCGCTCGCCGTTGACCGCCGGGCCGCCCTCCTCGCCGTACGCGGGGCCGCGGTCGTAGTTGATCTCCGAGCACGGGCCGCACGGGCCGGGCACGCCCATCGACCAGAAGTTGTCCTTCATGCCCAGGCGCTGGATGCGCTCGGAGGGCACGCCGATGACGTCGCGCCAGATCTGCTCGGCCTCGTCGTCGTCCTTGTAGACGGTGATCCAGAGCTTCTCCTTCTCCAGGCCGTAGCCACCGTCCGCGACGGGAGTGGTGAGCAGCTCCCAGGCGAACTTGATGGCTCCTTCCTTGAAGTAGTCACCGAAGGAGAAGTTGCCGCACATCTGGAAGAAGGAGCCGTGCCGGGTGGTCTTCCCGACCTCCTCGATGTCGAGGGTGCGCACGCACTTCTGGACGCTGGTGGCGCGCGAGAACTGCGGCTTGACCTCGCCCAGGAAGTAGGGCTTGAACGGCACCATGCCGGCGTTGACCAGCAGCAGGGTGGGGTCGTCGGCGACCAGGGACGCCGACGGAACGACGGTGTGGCCGCGCTCCTCGAAGAAGCGCAGCCAGCGGCGGCGGATCTCAGCCGACTCCATTAGTGGTCCTTCCGGTTCGTTCCGCCCCGCGGCAGGGCTCGGCGGGGCGTTTCTTCAATGGTCTGTGGGACGGTGCGGCCCCCGCCGTCGGGCAGGGCGCGGGCGGGGGGCAGGGCGGCGGCCGGGCGACCGGGCACCGCCGAGATAGCTCGGTACTGCGGCTCGCCGCGCAGCACCCGGCGGGTGCTGCGGGGCTCCGCCACGGCGGTGCCGTGCAGTCCGAGGTCGTCCTTGAGCTGCTCCTCGCGCTCGGCCATGCCGGAGCGCACGTCCTGGGCGAACTGCTTGGCCCGGTCGCCCAGGTGCAGGGCACCGCGCGCGGCGGTGCCGGAGAGGCTGTCCGGGGTGAGCCGCTGCACGGCGCCGTTGGCCTTGTTCATGGCCCACACCGCGGCGCCGGCGCCGACCGCCATCCAGAAGATCCGTGCCATCCGGTCAGCCCCTCACCGCTCGCCGGACCCGGGAGAGCAGGCCGCTCCTGGGCGCGGTCGCGGCGCGCACCTCGGCCCGGATCAGCCGGGCCAGTTCGTCGCGCTCGGCGGGCTGCACCGGCACGCTCGGCAGGGTGCCCTGCTGCTTGGCGACGGCCTGGCGGACGCCGTAGCTGAACGCGGCGACCTTCATCAGCGGGCCGCCCAGCGTGGCGGCCGCGGTGGAGGAGAGCGCCTTGGCGTTGGCGGCGGCGTCCTGGACGTTGGCGGTGATCTCGTCCACCCGGTCCAGCTGCTCGTTGGCGCTGCGCACCGCCGCGCCGGCGTCGGCCAGCAGCGGGACGGCCTGTTCGGTGACCGCGGAGACCAGGACGGTGGCCTCCTTCAACACCCGGGAGAGTCGCACCAGCACCACCGCGAGCAGGGTGACCAGGACCGCCCAGAACACGGCGACGAGCAAGCCGGCCAGCTCTCCCACGGACACTTCTGCGCGCTCCCTCGCCTTGCGGTTCCCAACCGAACCCTATCGCGCCCGGGCCCGCTTTCCGGACCGGGTCACGGCGGTGGCCTCGCCCGGATGTGCGAACCGCGCGCGTAACCTACCGTCCGGTCACCTCGTTCAGCCAGGCGGGCCGTCGCCCGTACGGCCCGACGCACGTCCGGACCGCCGCGGTCCGGGCCGGGAACAACGGGGAGCACCGCTTGGCCGGCGACTGGACAGCACAGCCCGCGGCGTGGCCGCGCGAGCCGGACCCGGGCCGACTGCCGGCCGAGGTGACGGGCTTCGTCGGGCGCGAGCGGGAACTGGCCGAGCTGGCGGGTCTGCTCGCCGGGGCACGGCTGGTGACGGTGACCGGGCCCGGCGGGGTGGGCAAGAGCAGGCTCGCGCTGCGGGCGGCGGCCCGGGCGGCCGAGGCCTTCCCGGACGGGACCTGGCTGGTGGACGTGGCCCCGGTGCAGGACCCGCTACTGCTCGGCCACGCCGTACTGGAGGCGCTGCGGCTGACCGACGGCACCGCCCGGCCGCCGGTGGACGTGCTGGGCGAGCACCTCGCGGGGCGCCGCCTGCTGCTGGTGCTGGACGGCTGCGAGCACCTGGTGGAGGCGTGCGCCGAGCTGGCCGACGCGCTGCTGCGCACGCTGCCCGGGCTGCGGGTGCTGGCCACCAGCCGGGCCGCGCTGCGGGCCTCGGGCGAGCACCTGCTGACGCTGGCCCCACTGCCGGTCGACCCGCTGCCGGAGCGACCGGAGGACCCGGACCAGCTGCCGGACGCCGTGCGGCTGTTCGCCGACCGGGCGCGGGCCGTACTGCCGTCCTTCGCGGTGACGGAGGCGAACGCGGAGGCGGTCGGCCTGCTCTGCCGTCGGCTGGACGGTATCCCGCTGGCCGTGGAGCTGGCCGCCGGGCGGCTGCGCGCACTGTCGGTGGAGCAGATCACGGCCCGGCTGGACGACCGCTTCCGGCTGCTCACCGGCGGCTCCCGGACGGCCCTGCCGAGGCACCAGACGCTGCGCACCACGATCGGCTGGAGTCATGAGCTCTGCACAGTGCAGGAACGTTTACTCTGGGCCCGCCTGTCGGTCTTCGCCGGCGGTTTCGACCTGGAGGCCGCCGAGTACGTCTGCGCGGGCGAGGGCATCGAGCCCGAGGACCTGCTCGACCTGCTCGACGAACTCGTCGCCAAGTCCGTGGTGCTGCGCGAGGACAGCGCCTTCGGCGTCCGCTTCCGCCTGCTGGACACCCTGCGCGAGTACGGCGGCCACTGGCTGCGCGCCGCCGGCGAGGAGCAGCGGCTGCTGCGCCGCCACCGGGACTGGTACCTGGGCGTGGCCACCTGGGGCGAGGTCGAGTGGTTCGGCCCCCGGCAGGCCGAGACCGCCGAGCGCACCCTGCTCGCCCACGCCAACCTGCGTGCCGCGCTGGAGTTCTGCCTCGCCGAGCCCGGCGAGGAGCAGATCGCCCTGCTGCTGGCCGGCACCCTGTGGTTCTACTGGGTCGGCTGCGGCCACCTCGGCGAGGGCCGGCACTGGCTGGACCGCGCGCTCGCCCTGGACCGCGAGCCCACCGAGGTCCGGGCCAAGGCCCTCTGGGTGACCGGCTACATGGCCACCCTCCAGGGCGACCTCGGCGCCGCCCGCCCCGCCCTGGAGGAGTGCCGCCGCCAGGCCCTGGACACCGGCGACGACCGGGCCCTCGCCTACGCCGTCCACCGCCAGGGCTGCGCTGCCCTGATCGGTGACGACCCGGAGCGCGCCGCCGAGCTGTTCGAGGAGGCGCTCTGGCACTACCGGACCATCGGCGAGCTCAACAGCAACGTGGTGATGGCGATGGTCGAACTGGGCCTCGCCTACCTGTTCCAGGGCGACCCGGACAGCGCCGAGCTCTGGTTCGGCCAGGCCCGCGAGGTGTGCGAGGAACACGGCGAGCAGTGGGCGTACGGCTACGTGCTGTACGCGATGGCGTACTCGCACTACCTGGACGGCGCCGTCCAGCCGGCCCGCGCGCTGGCCCGCGAGTGCGTCCGGCTGAACCACCGCTTCCACGACCTGCTCGGCATCGTGCTGGGGATCGACCTGCTGGCGCTGCTGGAGACCGAGCCGGCCGGGCCGGGCGAGCCGGCCGCCCTGCGCGAGGCCCGGGTGCTGCAGGGCGCCGCGCACCGGATCTGGCGGGCGGTCGGCAACCCCTTCCTGGGTTCGCGCTCCTTCTTCGGCACCCACCAGGAGTGCGCCGAGCGCGCCCGGGCCGGGCTCACCGAGCAGGAGTACGAGGACTGCTACCTGGCGGGCGGGCGGCTGGACCTGGACGCCGCGGTCGGCCGGGCGCTCGGCGACGGGGGCTCGCCAGGCGGCCCGGAACCCGGCCCCGCGCCCTGTTCCGTGCCGCCCGCACCGGCCCCGGCACCGGTGCGGAATAGCTGAAGCTTGCGGATTGCTTGAGGAGGCAAGGATCCACCCGGAAGGAGCACCATGGCCGTCCACGACGAGTATCGCCTCGCGAACTTCTACTTCGAGTCCAAGGCGTACACCGACGCCGCCCGCATGCTGGAAGGCGTGCTGGCCGAGGAGCCGGCCAACCTGTCGGTCCGGCTGCTGCTGGCCCGCAGCTACTTCCACTCCGCCCAGCTCGGCCGCGCCGAGGCCGAACTGCGCCGGATCCTCGACCTCGACCCGGCTGAGGACTACGCCCGGCTGATGCTCGGCCGCACCCTGGAGCGCCAGGGCCGCGACCAGGAGGCCCGTCCGCACCTGCGGCTGGCCGCCGCGATGACCGGCGCGGAGCTGTAGCCGGCCTGAGCTGTGGCCGGGCGGAGCTGTGGCCGGAGGGCCGGCCGGCACCGGAAAAGGGGCGAGCCCCCGCCGCCTCGAAAGGCGACGGGGGCTCGCTGCCGGTTCCGCGAAGTGCGAACCGAGCGCGGGTCAGCGCGAGTAGTACTCGACGACCAGCTGCTCGTCACAGATCACCGGGACCTCCTTGCGCTGCGGCGCACGGTCCAGGCGGAAGGCCAGGGCCTTCAGGTTGACCTCGAGGTACTTCGGGGTCTGGCCCTCACCCGCGTAGCCACCCTCACGGGCGACCTGGAAGGGGACCTTCTCCTTGGAGCGCTCGCGGACGGTGACCACGTAGCCCGGCTTCATCTGGAACGACGGCTTGTTGACCTTGCCGCCGTTGACCTCGATGTGGCCGTGGACGACCATCTGGCGGGCCTGGTAGATGGTGCGGGCGATGCCCGAACGCAGGACCAGGGAGTCCAGACGGGTCTCCAGGTCGGCGACGAGCGCCTCACCGGTCTTGCCCTCGGCCTTCTTCGCGCGGTCGAACGCGCGCGCCATCTGCTTCTCGCTCAGGTCGTACTGGGCGCGCAGACGCTGCTTCTCGAGCAGACGGACCTTGTAGTCCGAGTTCTGCTTGCGACCGCGGCCGTGCTGGCCGGGCGGGTACGGGCGGGCCTCGAAGTACTTGACGGACTTCGGGGTCAGCGGCACGCCGAGCGCACGCGCGATCTTGACCTTGGGACGCTTCTGGTTCGCCATGAACCAAACCTTCCTTGCTTACGAATACGGCTTTCACCAGGTGTTGACGGAGGTCGCATGTCGCGACCCGGAGAAAACCCCGACGCCTGCGCGAAGGGATCAGCCGCTCTCCGGAGCCGGGCACATGAAGTGCTGGTCACACGAAGGGCCCGGGGAACCGGGCCGTCCGCGACACCGAAACGGTGCGCGACGCTCCTGCTGCGGGCCTCCCGGAGGAGGCCTACGGCCGATGTCCCGCTGGTGCGGCCGGTCGGTGGGGTCTCCCCCGCCGCCGTCCCGGGACATGGCACTCCGACGAAGTATACCCGTCGATCACTCGCCCTTCGTCCCGGGCTCCTGCTCGGCCTTCCGCTCCGGCTTGCCCGCCGTCTTCTCGGCCTTCCGCTCCGGCTTGCCCGCCGTCTTCTCGGCCTTCCGCTCCGGCTTCGCGGCCTTCGGCTCCGCCTTCTCCACCCGGCGCTCCCCCCGCAGCCGCCCGCGCGTCCACTCCACGGTGTCCGCGTACCGCACCTCGCCGCCGCGCCGGTTCGGCCGGTAGTACTCCCGGCCGTGCACCGAGTCCGGCGCGTACTGCTGGGCGGCGATGCCCTCCGGCAGGTCGTGGGGGTACTGGTAGCCCTTGCCGTGGCCGAGCTTGCCCGCCCCGCCGTAGTGGGCGTCCCGCAGGTGCGGCGGGACGGCCCCCGCCAGCCCCTGCCGCACGTCCGCCAGCGCCGCGTCGATCGCCAGGTAGGCCGAGTTGGACTTCGGCGCCAGGGCCAGCGCGATGGCCGCCTGGGACAGGATGATCCGGGCCTCCGGGAAGCCGATCAGCGCCACCGCCTGGGCCGCCGCCACCGCCGTCTGCAGCGCCGTCGGATCGGCCAGGCCGACGTCCTCGCTGGCCGAGATCATCAGCCGCCGGGCGATGAACCGCGGGTCCTCCCCCGCCTCGATCATCCGGGCCAGGTAGTGCAGGGTGGCGTCCACGTCGCTGCCGCGGATCGACTTGATCAGCGCGCTGGCCACGTCGTAGTGCTGGTCGCCGTCCTTGTCGTAGCGCACCGCCGCCTGGTTCACGGCGGTCTCGGTGGTGGCCAGCGAGATGCTCGCCTCGCCCTTCTCCAGCGCCGCCCCGGCCGCCGCCTCCAGCGTGGTCAGCGCCCGTCGGGCGTCCCCGCCGGCGAGCCGCACCAGGTGGTCCTCGGCCTCCGCGGTCAGCTCCAGCGCGCCCTCCAGGCCGCGCTCGTCCTCCACCGCCCGGCGCAGCAGCGCCCGGATGTCCTCGTCGGTGAGCGACTCCAGGGTGAGCAGCAGCGAGCGGGACAGCAGCGGGGAGATCACCGAGAAGTACGGGTTCTCGGTGGTCGCCGCGATCAGGGTGACCCAGCGGTTCTCCACTGCGGGCAGCAGGGAGTCCTGCTGGGCCTTGGAGAAGCGGTGGATCTCGTCCAGGAACAGCACCGTCTCCCGGCCGGACATGCCGACCGCCCGCCGGGCGCCGTCGATCACCGCCCGGACCTCCTTGACCCCGGCGGTGATCGCGGACAGCTCGACGAAGCGGCCCTCCACGGCCTGGCTGATCACATGCGCCAGGGTGGTCTTTCCGGTGCCGGGCGGCCCCCAGAGGATCACCGAGCTGGTGGCGGCCGGCCCGCGGGAGTTGGCCACCAGCCGGCGCAGCGGCGAGCCGGGCTTCAACAGCTGCCGCTGCCCGGCCACCTCGTCCAGGGTGCGCGGGCGCATCCGTACGGCCAGCGGCGCCCGGCCGGGCTCCCTGGTCTGGAGTTCCTCGGCGGCGGCGGTGAAGAGGTCCGGTTCGTCCACACCGGAAGCCTAGTTGAGGCCGCCGACAGAGCTATTGCGCCGGGGTCCGGCGGTCCAGCAGGACCACCTCGAACTCCTCCAGCGACCGCAGCGTGCCGCCCAGCGCGGCCAACGCCCGCGCCCGGGAGTCGGCCGTCGGCCCCCGCGCGGCGTCGAAGCTCGCCCGGTCCGCGTAGATCGAGCCCACGGACAGCCGGCCGGTCGCGCGGTCGGCCAGCATCGCGCCGGTCACGAAGCCGGCCTTCTTCTCCAGCACCGGCAGCACCTGGTCCCGGAAGATCTCGGCCGCCGTGTCCACCTTGGCCGGGTCGATGTCGGACCTGCTCAGCCGGAACATCGCGCCGGGTCCGGCCACACCGGGCGGCGCCGTCGCCACGGCCTCCCAGACGTCCGTGGTCACGGTGCCGGCCAGCGGCGCCAGCAGCTCGCGTCGGCGCTCACCGAGCGCCGCGTCGCTGTCGCGTTCGGCCTGGGCGGACTCCCACCACGAGCCCATCGTGATCTTGCCGACGGTCCGGTCCACGAACAGGCCGTAGCCGCGGTACCCGGGCTGCCCGGAGAGCAGCTCGACGGCCTCGGTGGCGAGGCCGTCGAGGGTCTCGCCGATCCGGTCCGGATCACCGGTCGCGTAGACGGTACGGACGAACATGAGCGCGCCTCCTGTGCACGCCCGGGCGCCACGCGGGGCCGTTCGGTAGCAGCGCCCGGCCGGGGCCCCGTCTACTCCAGTCTGGCAGCGTGGTCCGGGACGTACTTCTGGAGGTCGCGCGGGGGCCGATGGTAGCCGCGCGGGGCCGGGCGGGGCGGCAGCTCGATCCGCGGCGGGGCGACCTCGTGGTACGGGACGGTGGAGAGCAGGTGGGCGATCATGTTGATCCGGGCCCGCCGCTTGTCGTCGCTCTCCACCACGTGCCAGGGCGACTGCGGGATGTCGGTGTAGACGAACATCTCGTCCTTGGCCCGTGAGTAGTCCTCCCAGTGGGTGATCGACTCCACGTCCATCGGGGAGAGCTTCCAGCGCTTCATCGGGTCCTCCAGCCGGTCCCGGAACCGCTGCTCCTGCTCGGTGTCACTGACCGAGAACCAGTACTTGCGCAACAGGATGCCCGCCTCGATCAGCATCTGCTCGAAGGTCGGGCACTGGTGCAGGAACTGCCAGTACTCCTCGTCGCTGCAGAAGCCCATCACCCGCTCGACCCCGGCCCGGTTGTACCAGCTGCGGTCGAACAGGACGATCTCCCCGGCCGCCGGGAGGTGTTCGACGTACCGCTGGAAGTACCACTGGGTCTTCTGCCGCTCGGTCGGGGTGGGCAGCGCCGCGACCCGGGCGATGCGTGGGTTCAGGTACTCCGTCACCCGCTTGATCGCCCCGCCCTTGCCGGCCGCGTCCCGCCCCTCGAAGATCACCACCAGGCGGGCGCCCTCGACCCGCACCCACTCCTGGAGTTGCACCAACTCCTGCTGCAGCCGCAGCAGTTCCCGCTCGTACGGCTTCTTCGCCAGTCGTTCCGGCTTCGCGGTCCGCTGCTGCCCCTTGGCCACTCTCGGGTCCTCCGTCCGACTCCTGCCGATGACCCTTCACCGTAGGCGCAGAACAGTGACCCCGCAGGTCGGACCGGAGGAACGGGCGAACCCGCTCGCCGGGCGCTCTCTGGACCTCGACGAGGGCTCCGGCTAGGCGTCGACGAAGGGCTCCGGGTAGCGGCACAGCCCGCGCGGGTCGCCGTCGTACGCCGCCAGCGGCAGCACCTGGAAGTACGCCTCCGGCACCTCGAACGGGCCGGAGACCTCGTGCCGCCCGGCCGGGATGAAGCCGAACCGTCCGTAGTACTCCGGGTCGCCGAGCACCACCACCAGCTTCTCCCCCGCCTCCTCGGCGGCCGACAGCGCCGCCCGGACGACGAGTTCGCCGACGCCCCGGCGCTGCCACTCGGGCGCCACCGCCACCGGCGCGAGCGCCAGCGCGTCACCGGACCCGCCGCCGTCACCGACCCGCAGCCGGGTCAGCAGGGCATGGCCGATCACCAGCCCGGCGTCGTCGACCGCGACCAGCGACAGCCCGGGCAGCCAGGCCGGGTCGCGGCGCAGCGCGTCCACCAGGTCCGCCTCGTCCGGCCCGGGGAACGCGGCCATGTGCACGCGCCTGGTCGCCGGGGCGTCCTGCGGACATTCGACTCTCGTGGTGACCTGCATCGGGTCAACCCTCCCTGTGTCACACCACGTTGTGGACCGGCCCCGGACGGTGGGTGGACCGTCCGGGGCCGTTGCAGGTTAGCGCGTATGACGAGGCGTCAGCTCTTGGGCTGCGCCTCGGACTTGGCGTCCTCGCGGACCTTGGGCTGGGCGTCCACGCCGGCCTCGCGGCGCTGCGCCGGGGTGATCGGGGTCGGCGCGCCGGTCAGCGGGTCACCCCCGGTGGACGTCTTCGGGAAGGCGATGACGTCGCGGATGGTGTCGTAGCCGCCGAGCAGCGTGACGATCCGGTCGAGGCCGAAGGCGACCCCACCGTGCGGCGGCGGGCCGTAGTTGAAGGCGTCCAGCAGGAAGCCGAACTGCGAGGCCGCCTCCTCCTCGGAGAGGCCGATCGCGTCGAACGCCCGCTTCTGGACGTCGCGCTGGTGGATACGGATCGAACCGCCGCCCAGCTCCGAGCCGTTGAGGACCAGGTCGTAGGCGTTGGACAGGGCCGAGCCCGGGTCGGTGTCGAAGGTGTCCAGCGACTCCGCGGTCGGGGCGGTGAACGGGTGGTGCACCGCGTGCCAGCCCTGGAACTGGCCCTTGTCGTCCTCGATCGGCTCGAACATCGGGAAGTCGACGACCCAGAGGAAGGCCCACTGGGACTCGTCGATCAGGCCGCAGCGGCGGCCGATCTCCAGGCGGGCGGCGCCGAGCAGCTCCTGCGAGGGGCGCTCCTTGCCGGCCGCGAAGAAGACCGCGTCGCCGTTCTTGGCGCCGGCCGCGGCGGCGAGGCCGGCCAGGTGCTCCTCGGAGAGGTTCTTGGCGACCGGGCCGCGCAGCTCGCCGGTCTCGGCGTCGATCAGCACGTAGGCGAGGCCCTTGGCGCCGCGTGCCTTGGCCCAGTCCTGCCAGGCGTCCAGCTGCTTGCGCGGCTGCGAGGCGCCGCCGGGCATGACCACGGCACCGACGTACGGGGCCTGGAAGACGCGGAACTCGGTGCCCTTGAAGTACTCGGTGAGGTCGGTGAGTTCCTGGCCGAAGCGGACGTCCGGCTTGTCGGAGCCGTAGCGGCCCATGGCGTCCGCGTAGGTCATCCGCGGCAGCGGGTTCGGGATCTCGTAGCCGTGGACCTCGCGCCAGATCGAGCCGACGATCTTCTCGCCGAGGGCCAGGATGTCCTCCTGGTCGACGAAGGAGGCCTCGATGTCCAGCTGGGTGAACTCCGGCTGGCGGTCGGCGCGGAAGTCCTCGTCGCGGAAGCAGCGGGCGATCTGGTAGTACCGCTCCATGCCGGCCACCATCAGCAGCTGCTTGAACAGCTGGGGCGACTGCGGCAGCGCGTACCAGTGACCGGGCTGGAGGCGGACCGGGACGAGGAAGTCGCGGGCGCCCTCGGGGGTGGAGCGGGTGAGGTACGGCGTCTCGATGTCGAGGAAGTCGTTCTCCTCCATCACCCGGCGGATGATGTTGTTGACCTTCGAGCGCAGCCGCAGGCCCTTGGCCGGGCCCTCACGGCGCAGGTCCAGGTAGCGGTAGCGCAGCCGGACCTCCTCGTTGACCGTGCCCGGCTCGTACTCGGCGACCGGGAACGGCAGCGGGGCGGCCTCGGAGAGCACCTCGATGTCGCTGACGACGACCTCGACCGCGCCGGTCGGGATGTCCGGGTTCTCGTTGCCCTCGGGGCGGACCCGGACGTCGCCGACGACCTTGACGCAGTACTCGGCGCGCAGGCCGTGCACCGAGTCGAGGTCGCGCACCACGATCTGCACGGTGCCGGAGGCGTCGCGCAGGTCGATGAAGGCGACGCCGCCGTGGTCGCGGCGGCGGGCGACCCAGCCGGCCAGGGTGACGGTGGTGTCTGCGTGCTCCGGGCGGAGCGTGCCCGCGTCGTGCGTGCGGATCACAGCTGCTTCTCCTTCAAGGTGGTGACGAGTGCGTCGAGGGCGACGGGGGACTGCTCTCCGGTGCTCATGTCCTTGAGCTGGACGACGCCCTCGGCGAGGTCCCGGTCACCGGCGATCAGGGCGAAGCGGGCGCCGGACCGGTCGGCGGACTTCATGGCGTTCTTGATGCTCTTGACGCCGAAGGCGAGGTCGGTGGCGACGCCGGCCCGGCGCAGCTCGATCACCTTGGCGAACAGCAGGTTCTTGGCCTCCTCGCCGAGCGCGACGGCGTAGACGGAGGTGGCGGCCGGCAGGTCGAGGACGACGCCCTCGGCCTCCAGGGCCAGGTAGGTGCGGTCCACGCCGAGCGCCCAGCCGACGGACGGCAGCGCCGGACCGCCGATCATCTCGGACAGGCCGTCGTAGCGGCCGCCGCCGCCGATCGCGGACTGGGCGCCGAGGCCGTTGTGCACGAACTCGAAGGTGGTGCGGGTGTAGTAGTCCAGGCCGCGGACCAGCTTCGGGTCGTCGACGAAGGCGACGCCGGCGGCGGTGAGCAGCTCGCGCACCTTCTCGTCGTACGCCTTGCACTCCTCGCACAGGAAGTCGCGCAGCATCGGCGCGCCGACCAGCTGCTCCTGCACCGACTCGCGCTTGTCGTCCAGCACCCGCAGCGGGTTGATCTCCGCGCGGCGGCGGGTGTCCTCGTCCAGGTCCAGGCCGGAGAGGAACTCGATCAGGGCGGCGCGGTAGACCGGGCGGCACTGCTTGTCGCCGAGGCTGTTGAGCAGCAGCGAGTAGTCGCTCAGCCCCAGCGCGCGGAAGGCGTCGTCGGCCAGGATGATCAGCTCGGCGTCCAGCGCCGGGTCCTCGGCGCCGATCGCCTCGGCGCCGACCTGGGAGAACTGGCGGTAGCGGCCCTTCTGGGCGCGCTCGTAGCGGTAGTACGAGCCCGAGTACCAGAGCTTGACCGGCAGGTTGCCCTGCTTGTGCAGGTTGGCCTGGAGCGCGGCGCGCAGCACCGAGGCGGTGCCCTCGGGGCGCAGCGCGAGCTCGTCGCCGCCCTTGGTGGTGAGGGTGTACATCTCCTTGGAGACGATGTCGGTGGACTCGCCGACACCGCGGGAGAACAGCTTCACGTCCTCGAAGACCGGGGTCTCGACGTAGCCGTAACCGGCCCGGCGGGCGGGCGCGGCGATGCGCTCGCGGATCGCCAGGAAGGTCGCGGAGCTGGGGGGCAGCAGGTCGTAGGTGCCCTTGGGGGCGGTGAAGGTGCTCAACTTCTCTTCCGTCACATTCCTCGTCGCGGGAAAGCCGGGGCGCCGGCCGCCCCCGCTGCCTGTCGGAGGTAGGGGTTGGTGGCGCGCTCGCGGCCGATGGTGGTCTGACCGCCGTGGCCGGAGAGGACCACGGTGGAGTCGTCGAGGGGCAGGCACACCCGGGCCAGCGAGCGCATGATCGCTTCGCCGTCGCCGCCCGGGAGGTCGGTACGCCCGATGGAGCCGGCGAACAGCAGGTCGCCCGAGAACAGCACCGGGGGGAGGTCCTCGGCACCGGGCGTCCGGAAGGTCACCGACCCCCCGGTATGGCCCGGGGCGTGGTCCACGGTGAGCCGCAGGCCGGCCAGCTCCAGCACGCTGCCGTCGGTGAGCTCGCGCACGTCGTCGGGCTCGCCGACGGTGAGCTCGCCCATCAACTGGGTGCCCAGGGAGCGGCCGAGCGCCTTCTCCGGGTCGGACATCATGTACCGGTCCTCGGGGTGGATCCAGGCCGGGACGCCGCGGGCGCCGCAGACCGGGACCACCGAGGCAACGTGGTCGATGTGGCCGTGGGTGAGCAGGACGGCGACGGGCTTGAGCCGGTGCTCACGGATGAGCTCCTCGACGCCCTGCGCGGCCTGGTGCCCGGGGTCGACGATGACGCACTCCTCGCCCGCCGCCGGCGCGACCAGGTAGCAGTTGGTGCCCCAGGCTCCAGCGGGGAATCCGGCGATGAACACGCGCGTCCTTCGGGTGTGTGCGGCGGTGGGCTGCGGTGGCTACCAGTAGTGATGACGTAAGGGAAGCCTACCGGCGGTCCGGGTCCGGTTGCGAACCAGATAGGCGGCGGCGGGCCGGGCCATGACAGGTTCACCGCGTCCTTACGGGCCCGGTCCCTACACTTGGCCGCCGATGGGTGCGATGATCCGCTCCGGAACCCATCCACTTTTCCCGCACATGCTCAGGAGACACGGCCGGTGGTCAGCAGCGAACAGCGGCGGCGGCAGCTCGCCCGCGAGAAGTACGAGCGCCAGATGAAGCGCCGCGCCGAGGCGGCGTCCGCCCGCAGGCGCCGCAACACGATCCTGGGCGCCTCGCTCGCGGTGGTGGTCCTGGCCGGCGGCGGCGGGCTGTTCGCCAGCGGCGCGTTCAGCTCCGACAAGGACAAGAGCACCTCGGCCGCCACCACCCCGCAGGCCGCGCCGAGCCAGGGCGACCCGACCAAGGCCGACCCGGCCGCCACCCCGACCCGCAAGCCGGTCGAGGGCTGCGCCGCCCCGGCGCCGGGCTCGCCCAACGGCAAGCAGTTCAAGGCCGAGCCGGCCATGTCGGTCGACCAGGGTGCCTCGTACACCATGTCGCTGGACAGCAACTGCGGCAAGGTCACCATCGCGCTGGACGCGGCCAAGGCCCCGCACACCGTGAACTCGTTCAACTTCCTGGCGGGCGAGCAGTACTTTGACCACACCAAGTGCCACCGGCTCACCACCGACGGCATCTTCGTGCTCCAGTGCGGCGACCCGACGGCCAAGGGTTCGGGCGGCCCCGGCTACCAGTTCGCGGACGAGAACCTGACCGGCGCGACCTACCCGGCGGGCACCGTGGCGATGGCCAACGCCGGCCCGGGCACCAACGGCAGCCAGTTCTTCCTGGTGTACAAGGACACCCAGCTGCCGCCGAACTACACCCCGTTCGGCAAGATCACCGGCGGCCTGGACGTGGTCCAGAAGATCGCCGCCGCGGGCACCCTGGAGGGCGCCGGCGACGGCCACCCGATGGCCGACGTCACCCTCAACTCGGTTACGGTGTCCAAGGGTTGACCGGCCCAGGGACCACCGGCGGCGGGCGCGCGGAGCGCCCCCCGCCCGGTCCCGGACCGAAATCGCCCGGCCCGGATGCGGACAGCACCGGTCCTGGTCGCCTATGTTGGCGTTGTATAGGGTGCCCGGACCCGCCTAGCCGTCACCCTCGGCAGCAAGGCACGGCGGACGGGGACGGCGGACTCATCGGTCCGCCGCACATCAACTGTGGACGACGGTCGTGCGCCGCCCCGGCGCGGGCGCGACGTCATGTGGAGGACGCGCTATGAGCAGCGACCCGTGGGGCCGTGTGGACGAGCAGGGCACGGTGTACGTCAGGACGGCCGACGGCGAACGCGTCGTGGGTTCCTGGCAGGCCGGCTCGCCCGAGGAGGCCCTCGCCTACTTCGAGCGCAAGTACCAGGGCATCGAGGTGGAGATCGGCCTGCTGGAGAAGCGGGTGCGCACCACCGACCTGGCCGCCAAGGACGCCCAGACCGCGCTGGAGCACCTCCGTGCCCAGGTGACCGAGGGACACGCGGTCGGCGACCTGGACGCACTGGCCAAGCGCCTGGACACGCTCAGCGGTGAGATCGAGAGCCGGCGGGAGGAGCGCAAGGCCGCCCGCGCCAAGGCGCAGGACGAGACCCGCACCGCCAAGGAGGCGCTGGTCTCCGAGGCCGAGCAGCTCGCCGAGTCCACCCAGTGGCGGGAGGCCGGGGACCGGCTGCGCGCCCTGGTGGACACCTGGAAGGGCCTGCCGCGGCTGGACCGCAAGAGCGACGACGAGCTGTGGCACCGCTTCTCGCACGCCCGCTCGGTCTTCTCCAAGCACCGCAAGGCGCACTTCGCCACCCTGGACGCCGAGCGCGAGCAGGCCCGGCAGACCAAGGAGGCGCTGGTCGCCGAGGCCGAGGCGCTCTCCTCGTCCACCGACTGGGGTAGCACCGCGGCCGCCTACCGCGACCTGATGGCGCGCTGGAAGTCCGCCGGCCGGGCGCAGCGGGACGTCGAGGACGAGCTGTGGGCGCGGTTCCGCGGCGCCCAGGACGTGTTCTTCCAGGCCCGTTCCGCGGTGTTCAGCGAGCGCGACGCCGAGCAGGTGGAGAACCAGAAGCTCAAGGAGGCGCTGGCCGCCGAGGCCGAGGCGATCCTGCCGATCACCGACCTCAAGGCCGCCAAGGCCGCGCTGCGCGAGGTCAACGAGCGCTGGGAGGCCATCGGCCACGTCCCGCGCGACATCCGTCCGAAGCTGGACGGCCGGCTGAACGCGGTCGAGCGGGCCATCCGCGAGGCCGAGGACGCCGAGTGGAAGCGCTCCAACCCGGAGGCCAAGGCCCGCGCGGCCGGCATGGTCGGACTGTTCCAGGCCAAGGCCGACAAGATCCAGGCCGACCTGGACAAGGCCCGCGCGGCCGGCAACAGCAGCCGGATCGCCAAGCTGGAGTCCGAGCTGTCCGGCGTGCAGACCCTGCTGGAGCAGGCGCACAAGAGCCAGGAGGAGTTCAGCGGCTGATCCGGCCCGCTGAACGGCGATGGCCCCCGGGGTGCTCCCCGGGGGCCTTCCTCATGCGCCGGTCCTCACGCGCCGCGCCTCATGCGCCGGGCCTCCTCGCGCCGGGCCTCACTTGCGGGCGGAGGTGACCCGGTAGACGTCGTACACGCCCTCGACGCCGCGGACCGCCTTGAGCACGTGGCCCAGGTGCTTCGGGTCGCCCATCTCGAAGGTGAAGCGGCTCATCGCCACCCGGTCCCGGGAGGTCTGGACCGCCGCCGACAGGATGTTGACGTGCTGGTCGGAGAGCACCCGGGTGACGTCCGAGAGCAGCCGGGAGCGGTCCAGCGCCTCGACCTGGATGGCCACCAGGAAGACCGAGGACTGGGTGGCCGCCCACTCGACGTCGATCATCCGCTCGGGCTGCTGGCTCAGCGACTCGACGTTGACGCAGTCGGCGCGGTGCACCGAGACGCCGTTGCCGCGGGTGACGAAGCCGACGATCGGGTCGCCCGGCACCGGGGTGCAGCAGCGGGACAGCTTGACCCAGACGTCCTCGACGCCCTTGACGATCACGCCCGGGTCGCCCTTGGCCCGGCGGCGCACGGCCCGCCGGTTGTCGTGGGTCGGGGTGGCCGTCTCGGCGAGGTCCTCGGTGGCCCCCTCCTCGCCGCCCAGCGCCTGGACCAGCTTCTGGACGATGTTCTGCGCGGCGACGTGCCCCTCGCCGATGGCGGCGTAGAGCGAGGAGATGTCGGGGTAGCGCATCTCGTGGGCCAGGGTGACCAGCGAGTCGCCGGTCAGGATCCGCTGGATCGGCAGGCCCTGCTTGCGCATCGCCCGGACGATCGCCTCCTTGCCGTGCTCGATCGCCTCCTCGCGGCGCTCCTTGGAGAACCAGGCGCGGATCTTGTTGCGGGCGCGCGGGGACTTGACGAAGCCCAGCCAGTCCCGGGAGGGTCCGGCGTTCTCGGCCTTGGAGGTGAACACCTCGACGGTGTCGCCGTTCTCCAGCGTCGACTCCAGCGGCACCAGGCGGCCGTTGACCCGGGCCCCTATGGTCCGGTAGCCGACCTCGGTGTGCACCGCGAAGGCGAAGTCGACCGGGGTGGCGCCGGCGGGCAGGGCTATCACGTCACCCTTGGGGGTGAAGACGAAGACCTCGTTGCTGGCCAGGTCGAAGCGCAGCGACTCCAGGAACTCGCCCGGGTCGGCGGTCTCCTTCTGCCAGTCCAGCAGCTGCCGCAGCCAGGCCATCTCGTTGACGGCGCCGGCCTTGTCGTCCTTGCGGACCTGGGTCGGGGTGTCGGTGCGGACCTTGGAGGCCCCGGCGACGGCGCGCTGCTTGTACTTCCAGTGCGCGGCGATGCCGTACTCGGCCCGCCGGTGCATGTCGAAGGTGCGGATCTGGAGTTCGACGGGCTTGCCGCCGGGACCGATCACCGTGGTGTGCAGCGACTGGTACATGTTGAACTTGGGCATCGCGATGTAGTCCTTGAACCGCCCCGGCACCGGGTTCCACCGCGCGTGGATGGTGCCCAGCGCCGCGTAGCAGTCGCGGACGGTGTCGACCAGGACCCGGATGCCCACCAGGTCGTAGATCTCGGCGAAGTCCCGGCCCCGGACGATCATCTTCTGGTAGACCGAGTAGTAGTGCTTCGGCCGGCCGGTGACGGAGGCGGTGATCCGGGCGCCGCGCAGGTCCGCCTGGACCTGGTCGATGACGGTCGCCAGGTACTCGTCCCGCTTGGGGGCGCGCTCGGCGACCAGCCGGACGATCTCGTCGTACATCTTGGGGTAGAGGATCGCGAAGGCGAGGTCCTCCAGCTCCCACTTGATGGTGTTCATGCCCAGCCGGTGCGCCAGCGGGGCGTAGATCTCCAGCGTCTCGCGGGCCTTCTTCTCCTGCTTCTCCCGCTTGAGGTAGCGCATGGTGCGCATGTTGTGCAGGCGGTCGGCGAGCTTGATCACCAGGACCCGCGGGTCCTTGGCCATCGCGACGACCATCTTGCGGACGGTCTCGGCCTGCGCGGCCTCGCCGAACTTGACCCGGTCCAGCTTGGTGACGCCGTCGACCAGCAGGGCCACCGAGTCGCCGAAGTCCTTGCGCAGGGTCTCCAGGCCGTAGTCGGTGTCCTCGACCGTGTCGTGCAGCAGCCCGGCCATCAGGGTCGGGGCGTCCATGCCGAGCTCGGCCAGGATGGTCGCGACCGCCAGCGGGTGGGTGATGTACGGGTCGCCGCTCTTGCGCTTCTGCCCGCGGTGCCACTTCTCGGCGACGGCGTAGGCGCGCTCGATGTCGCGCAGCAGCGCCGGGTCGGCCTTGGGGTCGTTCGCCCGGATCGAGCGGAACAGCGGCTCCAGGACGGGGTTCAGCACGCTGGAGCGCTGGCCGCCGAGGCGGGCCAGCCGGGCGCGCATCCCGCTGCCGGAGCCGCGGCCGAGCGGGGCGAGCTGGCGCGAGGAGGCCGGCGTCGGGCGTGCCGGGGTGGCCCCCGAGGGCGTGGGGCGGTTCTCGGGGGCGGCCGCTGCGGCCGTGGGCACAACCTCGTCGGGCAAGGACACTCCTCGGGGCACCGGGGCCGACCCCCGCCGAGGCCCGTGCGGTCCGGGCACAACCGGGAGGGGATGAATCTTCATGGTACCGAGCCGGGCGGCCCGGTGTTCATCGGGCCGGGCCCGAAAGCAGAAGGACGGCGATCGGATGATCCGACCGCCGTCCTTCCGTCCTGCCTCTCAGACCGTGACCAGCGTCTCCAGCGGCGCGTCGCCCAGGTGCCCGGACAGCCGCTCGCGGCCGTCCAGGAAGCCCAGCTCCATCAGCACCACGACGCCCGCCAGCTCGGCGCCGGCCTCCTTCACCAGGTCCAGCGAGGCACCGATGGTGCCACCGGTGGCCAGCACGTCGTCCACCACCAGCACCCGCTCACCGGGCGCGAAGGCGTCGCACTGCACCTCCAGCGTCGCCGAGCCGTACTCCAGCTCGTACGAGCGCCGGAACACCTCGCCGGGCAGCTTCCCGGCCTTGCGGACCGGCACGAAGCCGAGCCCGGCCGCGAAGGCCGCCGGAGCCGCCAGCACGAAGCCGCGCGCCTCCAGGCCCACCACCTTGGTCGCCCCGAGCTCCAGCGCCCGGTCCGCCAGCGCCCGGGTGAGGGCGCCGAAGGCCTCGGCGTCGGCGAGCAGCGGCGCGATGTCCTTGAACAGCACACCCGGCTTCGGGTAGTCCGGGACGTCCCGGATCCGGCTGTTCAGCAGCTCGGCCAGTGCGGTGTCGGCGGTGGTCACGGTGTTCTGTCCTCAGGGTCGGGTGCGGTTCAGCGCTTGGTGGACGGACGGCCCTTGGCACGCGTGGTGCCGGCCGACCGGCCGCGCTGACCGACCATACCCGCAGGCTGGTCGTCCTCCGCACCCTCGTCCGACGCCGTCGCATCGGCGGCCTCGCCCTTGGCCGCCGCGGCGGCCCGGTGCTGCAGGACGCGCTTGCGCAGCGCCTTCATCTCCGGCTGCTCCTCCTTGAGCTGCGCCAGCAGCGGGGTGGCGACGCAGATCGAGGAGTAGGCACCGGCCGCGAGGCCGATGAACAGCGCGAGCGAGATGTCGTTCAGGGTGCCGGCGCCCAGCAGGCCGCCACCGATGAACAGCAGCGCGGCGACCGGCAGCAGCGCCACCACGGTGGTGTTGAGCGAGCGCACCAGGGTCTGGTTGAGGCCCGCGTTGGCCGCCTCGCTGTAGGTGAGCTTGTTCTGCTTGGTGATCCCCTTGGCGTTCTCCTTCACGGTGTCGAAGACGACGACCGTGTCGTAGAGCGAGTACCCGAGGATGGTCAGGAAGCCGATCACCGTACCGGGGGTGACCTCGAAGCCCACCAGGGCGTAGACGCCGATGGTGATCAGGAGGTCGTGGATGAGGGCGACCAGGGCGGCCACCGCCATCCGCCACTCGAAGGCGATCGCCAGGTAGACCGTCACCAGGACCATGAAGACGACCAGGCCGGTGAGCGCCTTGTTGGAGATCTGCTTGCCCCAGCTGGGGCCGATCACCTGGGCCTCGACGGTGTCCAGCGGCACGCCGAGCTTCTGCGAGAGCTGCGAGCGGATCTCGTCCGAGCTCTTCGTCTCGTCGGTGCTGACCTGGATGCGGATCTTGTCGTTGTCCGTCGACTGCACCAGCGGGTGCGAGGAGACGATCCCGTCGGCGGTGTCCTGGGCCTGGGAGACCGTCAGGCCCGGCTTGGTCACGGTGTAGACCGAGCCGCCCTTGAACTCGATGCCCAGGTGCAGGCCCATCGCCAGGCCGATCGCCGCGACCAGCACGATCACGCCGGAGATCGAGTACCAGAGCTTGCGGCGGCCGACGAAGTCGAAGCTGACCTCGCCCTGGTAGAGCCGGTGACCCAGATTGGAGAAGCGCGACACGGTGTCAGGCCTCCTTCACGGCGGCAGAGGAGGGGTTACGACGACGGGTGCTGCGCAGCGGCGGGCGGGCGCCCAGCCGCTTCGGGTCCAGGCCGGACCACGGGTGGCCGTCGGAGAAGAACTTCCGCCGGGCCAGCAGCGTGATCATCGGCTTGGTGAAGAGGAAGATCACCACGACGTCCAGCGCGGTGGTCAGACCCAGGGTGAACGCGAAGCCCTGGACCTTGCCGACCGAGACCACGTAGAGCACCGCGGCACAGAGGAAGGAGACGAAGTCCGAGACCAGGATGGTGCGTCGGGCCCGCGGCCAGGCCCGCTGGACGGCCGGGCGCAGCGGGGCGCCCTCGCGGACCTCGTCGCGGATGCGCTCGAAGTACACGATGAAGGAGTCGGCGGTGATGCCGATCGCGACGATCGCACCGCAGACCGCGGGCAGGTTCAGCGCGAAGCCGATCCCGCCGCCGAGCAGGCTCATGATCGAGTAGGTCAGGGCCGCCGAGACGACCAGACCGGCGATCGAGACCAGGCCGAGGCCGCGGTAGTAGATCAGCGAGTAGGCGACCACCAGCAGCATGCCGATCGCGCCGGCGACCAGACCCGCCTTGAGCTGGTCGCTGCCGAGCGCCGGGGAGACGGTGGTGACGTCGCCCTTGTTGAACTCCAGCGGCAGGGCGCCGTAGCTCAGCACATTGGAGAGGTCCTGCGCCTCGGCCTGGCTGAACTGGCCGGTGATCACGGCGCTGCCGCCGGGGATCGGGCCGTTGACCTGCGGGTGCGAGACGACCTGGTTGTCCAGCACGATCGCGAACTGGTTGTTCGGCGGGGTCTGGGAGGCGAGCTGGCCGGTGACCTTGGTGAAGGCGTCGGTGCCGGTGCCGTTGAACTGCAGCTGGACCTGCCAGCCGGCACCCGTCTGGGTGTCGAGGCTGGGCTGGGCCTTGGAGACGTCCGAGCCCTTGACCGCGACGGGGCCGAGCGCCAGCTTCTCGTAGTAGCCGCCCTTGACGGGCTTCTGCGAGCAGACGACGACGGCCTTGTCCACGGCGCCGGTCTGCGCCGCGCGCTCCTCCGGCTTGGTGCAGTCGAGCTTGGCGAACGCGGCGGCCAGCTCCGGCGGCACGGTGCCCTGGGTCATCGCCGCGGACACGTCGGCGGCGCTCGGCTGGGTGGCCTGGGCGCTCGGGGTGCCCGAGGCGGACGGGGCGGCCGACCCGGTGGCGGGGGCGGACGGGGTGCCGCTGACGCCCGTGGCGGCGGCGCTCGGGGAGGAGCCCTCGGCGGCCAGGGCCTCACCGACGGAGCGGCCCTGCTTGGTGGCGCTCGCACTGGCGGACGCGGTGGGTGCGTGGCTCGCGGAGCCGCTCGCACCGGCCGTGGGGGTCGCGCTGCCCGACGGGGCGGCGCTCGGGGTGCCCGAGGCGCCCGCGGACGGGGTGCCGGTGGGCACGGGCGGGGTGAAGCCGCTCGGCGCGACCGCCAGGACCGGACGGAAGAACAGCTGGGCGGTGGTGCCGACCTGGTCCGCCGCGTTCTGCTTGTCGCCGCCCTTGGAGATGTTCACGATGATCGTGTCCGAGCCCTGGGTCTGGACCTCCGCCTCGGAGACACCCATCCCGTTGACGCGGCGCTCCATGATCCCGACGGCGATGTCCATGTTCGCCTTGTTGATCGCCTTGGGATCCTTCGACTTCGCGGTCAGCGTGATGCTGGTGCCGCCTGCGAGGTCGATACCGAGCCGGGGCTTGGTGTTGCCCGTCCCGAACATGAGGGCGACCAGTCCGACGGTGACGACCAGGATGAGGGCCAGCGCCCGCCCTGGGTAGCCGTCGCGCGGGCGCGACTTGGGTGTTGCCACCTTGCTCGTTTCTCCCTGTCCATGCCACTTCGCCGACCGGACCCCCGTCCGGCTCGTGGCGGAACGGGGGCATGGCGGGTCTGCGGCCCTGAGGTCCTGTGGGCTCGCGGCACTGCGCCGCGCGACCGGGCGGGTTGCCCGGCCGTACTACTTGCTCGCGGGAGCCCCGCCCTCGACATCCCCCTTGACATCGCCCTTCTCGGCGCTGTCCTTGGTGAGCGTCAGCGGCTTGTCCTCGACCGGCGCGGCGTCGGCGTCCTCGGCCTCCGGCTCGGACAGCTCGTCGTCGGCGGGACGACCGTTGATGATCGCGTCGTACTCCTGGGGGTCCAGGACGGCCGCGATGGCGCTCTTCGTGAAGTGGGAGACCACGCCGGGCGCGAGCTCCAGCTCGACGGTCTCGTCGTTGACCGCCTTCACCTGGGCGTACAGGCCGCCGATGGTGCGCACCCCCGCCCCGGGCTCCAGCGACGTCTGCATCTGCTGCATCTGCGACTGGCGCTTCTTCTGCGACCGGAACATGAGCACGATCGCGATGATCGGGAGGAGGAGGATGATGAGGTTCACAGCAGCCAGGGTCCTTTACGGGCCGCCGGCCGGCGGCCTGTGTGGTATGGGTCGGCCCGTCAGGTGAGAGGGGCGGTCCGGCGGAGTCTAGGCGACCCCGAACTGATCGGACAACGCCAAGCATCGCATCCTGCCGCCGAAAGTGGCGACCCTCCGCCTGCACCGATTCCCGGGACTTCTCCCCTGCCCCCTCCCCGGGGCACCGCACCGGGGAGGGGTGGGAACCGACGGCCAGGTCTCACCCGTTCGGCCGAGAGCGGTCAACTTCCGTCCGGCCGGAACAGCTCCGGCTGGGGCGGCACGCTGCCCCGAGTGGTCTGGACCGGCGGGGTCAGGCCCAGGTGCTGCCAGGCGGCGGCGGTGGCGATCCGGCCGCGCGGGGTGCGGGCGAGCAGGCCCTCGCGGACCAGGAAGGGCTCGGCCACCTCCTCGACCGTCTCGGCCTCCTCCCCCACCGCGACGGCGAGGGTCGACAGGCCGACCGGGCCGCCGCCGAACAGCCGGAGCAGTGCGTCCAGCACCGCGCGGTCCAGCCGGTCCAGGCCGCGGGCGTCCACCTCGTAGACGTCCAGCGCCCGGGCGGCGATCCCGGCGCTGACCACGCCGTCGTGCCGGACCTGGGCGTAGTCGCGGACCCGGCGCAGCAGCCGGTTGGCGATGCGCGGGGTGCCGCGCGAGCGCCCGGCGATCTCGGCCGCACCGGCCGGGTCTATCTCGACGTCCAGCAGCGCGGCCGAGCGGTGCACCACCCGCTGGAGCTCGGCCGGGGCGTAGAACTCCATGTGCCCGGTGAAGCCGAAGCGGTCGCGCAGCGGCGGCGGCAGCAGCCCGGCCCGGGTGGTGGCGCCGACCAGGGTGAAGGGCGGCAGCTCCAGCGGGATGGCGGTGGCGCCCGGACCCTTGCCGACGATCACGTCGACCCGGAAGTCCTCCATCGCCATGTAGAGCATCTCCTCGGCGGGCCGGGACATCCGGTGGATCTCGTCGAGGAAGAGCACCTCGCCCTCGGTGAGCGAGGAGAGGATCGCCGCGAGGTCCCCCGCGTGCTGGATGGCCGGGCCGGAGGTGATCCGGATCGGGGCGCCCAGCTCGGCGGCGATGATCATGGAGAGGGTGGTCTTGCCCAGTCCGGGCGGGCCGCTCAGCAGCACGTGGTCGGGCGCGCTGCCGCGCTGGCGGGCCGCCTGGAGCACCAGGGACAGCTGCTCGCGCACCCGCTCCTGGCCGATGAACTCGTCCAGCGCCTTGGGGCGCAGCGCGGCCTCGACCGCCTGGTCCTCGCCGTCGGCGGCGGCGGTCACCAGCCGGTCGGCGGGTTCCGAGTCGTACATCCTCGCGGGCTCCAGAGTCTCCGGTGTCGGTGTCGACAAACGGACAGGTCGTCAGGTGGATTCAGCGGGCGCGGTTGAGGCCGCGCAGGGCCAGCCGCAGCAGGGCGCCGACGTCCGGCGTCTGCTGGGCCTCCGCCTCCGGGGCGACGGCGGCGACCGCGTCGTCCGCCTCGCGCGGGGCGTAGCCGAGGCCGGTCAGCGCGGCGTGCAGCTGCTCGCTCCACGGCGCGGGGCCGGCGGCGATCGGCTTCTGCGCGGGCACCGCGCCGTGCGGGGCGCCCAGCTTGTCCTTGTACTCCAGCAGCAGCTTGGCCGCCTTCGCCTTGCCGATGCCCGGCACCGCGACCAGCGCCTTCTCGTCCCCGCCCGCCACCGCGGCGCGCAGCGCGTCGGGGCTGTGCACGCCCAGGATCGCCTGCGCCAGCTTGGGGCCCACGCCGGGCGCGGCCTGGAGGATCTCGAACACGGCCCGCTCGTCGTCGTCGGCGAAGCCGAACAGGGTCAGCGAGTCCTCCCGGACCACCAGCGAGGTGGCCAGCCGGGCGGGCTCACCGAGCCGCAGGCCGGCCAGGGTGTTCGGGGTGCACTGGACGGCCATGCCGACCCCACCCACCTCGACCACCGCGATGCCGGAGGCGATGGCCGCCACCGGTCCTTGCACGAAGGCGATCACCGACTACTGCCTTTCACGGAGAAGGGGCGGCCCTGCGCGGGCCCGGAGCGGGCGGCCTGGGCGGCGGCCTGGGCCGCGGCCTGCAGCCGGTTGGTCGTCCCGCCGCGCCAGATGTGGCAGATCGCCAGCGCCAGCGCGTCGGCCGCGTCCGCGGGCTTGGGCGGGGCGTCCAGCCGCAGCAGGCGCTGCACCATGGCCGTGACCTGGGCCTTGTCCGCCCGGCCCGAGCCGGTGACGGCGGCCTTGACCTCGCTGGGGGTGTGCAGGGTGACCGGGATGCCGCGCCGGGTGGCGCAGAGCATCGCGACCGCGCTCGCCTGGGCCGTGCCCATCACGGTGCGGACGTTGTGCTGGGCGAAGACCCGCTCGACCGCGACCAGGTCGGGCCGGTGCTCGTCCAGCCAGCTCTCCAGCCCCTGTTCCACCAGCAGCAGCCGCTGCCCGATCTCGGCGTCGGCCGGTGTGCGCACCACGCCCACCCCGGCCATCCGCAGCGGCCGGCCCGGCGTGCCCTCGACCACACCGACCCCGCACCTGGTCAGCCCCGGGTCAACACCCAGCACCCGCACGCCACGCCCCGTCCCTCGCCGATCCGCCACTCACGGCGAGCGGCCTTCGCGAAGGCTACCGCCCGGGTCCGACAACCCCGCCGACGACACCGGCCCGGCGGTCCTGGGACCACCGGGCCGGGCAGTGAGAACGATCACTCACCGACGTACGGGCGACGCCGGGTCACTCGGAGTCGAGCTGCGCGCCGACCTCGTCGGAGATGTCGAAGTTGGCGAAGACGTTCTGCACGTCGTCGCTGTCCTCCAGCGCGTCGATCAGCTTGAGGATCTTGCGGGCGCCCTCGACGTCCAGCTCGACCTGCATGCTCGGGAGGAAGTTGGCCTCGGCCGAGTCGTAGTCGACACCGGCGTCCACCAGCGCGGTGCGCACGGCGACCATCTTGGAGGCCTCGGAGACGATCTCGAAGGAGTCGCCGAGGTCGTTGATCTCCTCCGGCTCCTGGTCGAGGACGACCTCGAACAGCTTGTCCTCGTCCACGCCGTCGGCCTTGGGGACGATCACGACGCCCTTGCGGTTGAACAGGTACGACACCGAGCCCGGGTCGGCCATCGAGCCGCCGTTGCGGGTCATCGCGACGCGCACGTCGGAGGCCGCGCGGTTGCGGTTGTCGGTGAGGCACTCGATCAGGACGGCGACACCGTTCGGGCCGTAGCCCTCGTACATGATGGTCTGGTAGTCGGCGCCGCCGGCCTCCAGACCGCCACCGCGCTTGACGGCGCGGTTGATGTTGTCGATCGGGACCGAGCTCTTCTTCGCCTTCTGGATGGCGTCGTAGAGGGTCGGGTTGCCCGCCGGGTCGGGACCGCCGGTACGCGCCGCCACCTCGATGTTCTTGATCATCTTGGCGAAGAGCTTGCCGCGCTTGGCGTCGATCACGGCCTTCTTGTGCTTGGTGGTAGCCCACTTAGAGTGGCCGGACATCGCCAGCTCCTTTACGTCGCCAAATGGAAATGAAACAGCTGAGATCTTACCGGTGTCGTCACGGGTGGGACGCACACGGCCACCACCGCCTAGCGGGCGGCGAGGTGCTCCTCGACCATCCGCACGAAGTAGGCGTGCACGCGGTGGTCGCCGGTGAGCTCCGGGTGGAACGAGGTGGCCAGCAGGTTGCCCTGGCGCACGGCCACGATCCGGCTCTCCGGGCCGTCGGCGCCGGGCAGCTCCGCCAGCACCTCGACGCCCGCGCCGACCGCCTCGACCCAGGGGGCGCGGATGAAGACGCCGTGCACCGGCTGCTCCTCCAGGCCCTTGAAGGCGAGGCCGGACTCGAAGGACTCGTTCTGCCGGCCGAAGGCGTTGCGGCGCACCGTCATGTCGATGCCGCCGACGCTCTCCTGGTCCTCGCGGCCGTCGAGGATCTTGTCGGCCAGCATGATCATTCCCGCGCAGGTGCCGTACACCGGCATGCCGGCCGCGACCCGCTCGCGCAGCGGCTCCATCACGCCGAACAGCAGGGCCAGCTTGGACATGGTGGTGGACTCCCCGCCGGGGATCACCAGCGCGTCGACCTCGGCCAGCTCCTCGGCGCGGCGCACCGGACGGGCCAGCGCGTCGGCCTCGGCCAGCGCCACCAGGTGCTCGCGGACGTCGCCCTGGAGGGCGAGGACGCCGATGACTGGAGTGCTCACGGTCTTCAACCTCTATCGATCGTTACTACGGAAGGACGCGGCGCGGCCCGCCGCACACCGAGGCGCTGCGGCGGGCCGGGCGAAGGGCGGAGGTGGTTACCAGCCGCGGTTGGCGTAGCGCTCGGTCTCCGGCAGGGTGTCGCAGTTGATGCCGACCATGGCCTCGCCCAGGTTGCGGGAGGCGTCCGCGATGATCTTCGGGTCGTCGAAGAAGGTGGTGGCCTTCACGATGGCGGCGGCACGCTTGGCCGGGTCGCCCGACTTGAAGATGCCGGAGCCGACGAAGACGCCCTCGGCGCCCAGCTGGCGCATCAGCGCGGCGTCGGCCGGGGTGGCCACGCCACCGGCGGAGAACAGCACGACCGGCAGCTTGCCGAGCTCGGCGACCTCCTTGACCAGCTCGTACGGGGCGCGCAGCTCCTTGGCGGCGGCGTACAGCTCGTTGTGGTCCAGTGCCCGCAGCTGGCCGATCTCGTTCTTGATCTGGCGCAGGTGGCGGACGGCCTCGACGACGTTGCCGGTGCCGGCCTCGCCCTTCGAGCGGATCATGGCCGCACCCTCGGCGATGCGGCGCAGGGCCTCGCCCAGGTTGGTGGCGCCGCAGACGAAGGGGGTGGTGAAGGCCCACTTGTCGGAGTGGTTGACCTCGTCGGCCGGGGTCAGCACCTCGGACTCGTCGATGTAGTCGACACCCAGCGACTGCAGGACCTGGGCCTCCACGAAGTGCCCGATGCGGGACTTGGCCATCACCGGGATGGAGACCGCCTCGATGATCTCCTCGATCATGTTCGGGTCGGACATGCGGGCCACGCCGCCGTCCTTGCGGATGTCGGCCGGAACCCGCTCCAGCGCCATGACGGCCACCGCGCCGGCGTCCTCGGCGATCTTCGCCTGCTCGGCGTTGACCACATCCATGATCACACCGCCCTTGAGCTGCTCGGCCATGCCGCGCTTGACCCGGGCGGTACCGATCTGCGGCTGGTCTGCGGTGGTGGGGGTGGTGGACACGTGAGACCTCACTCGAAGATTAACCAGTGCTATCGCCCTATGGTAGGCAGATCGGATGGCCCAACCATGCGCCACCAAGTCCAGCCCGGACGACGGGATGCGACAAACGGGCCGTATCCGAGGACAGCCTAAGCAGGCGCTCCCTCGGGCGTAAGGGCGGGCGGCGGGGCGTCGTCCATCTCGAAGGCCAGCGGGAACGGCGCCTTGCCCGCCAACCGGAAGTACCGCACCAGCCGGTGCTCCCGCACCGCCCGCGCCGCCCGCACCGCGTCGTTGTGGAACCGGCGGGCCATCGGCACCCGCCGCACCGCGGCCGTCAGATCACGAACCGCCTCGTCGCCCCCCGGCTCCGCGACCAGCGCCGCCACCTGCTCCGACTCCTCGAACACCGCCCGCAGCGCCAGGCTCAACTGACTCTCCGCCACCTCGCGTTGCTCGTCCTCGGCCTGCCGGGCCGCGTGCGCCGCGTCCAGCAGCAGCAGCGAGGCCGCCGGGTCCAGCAGCGAGGACGTCGCCAGCTCCATCGCCACCGACGCCCGCCGGACCAGCTGCGCGTCCAGCGCCGCCCGCGCGGCGTCGATCCGGGCGTGCAGCCGGTCCAGACGGCCGGCCGTCCAACTCAGGTACATGCCGAACAGCACCACGGCCACGCCGGCCCAGATCCAGGTAGTCACGGTCCGCTACGTTACCGGGTGTCACCGGCCGACCCGCCCGGTGTCAGCCCTGGACGACTCCGCCGCGGTAGCTCTCCCGGTCGATGTCCGCGATGTTCACCGCGGTGAACAGCCGCGTCCCCGGCGCCGGCCGCACGTGCTGCGCCAGCAGCGCCAGCACGCCCTCGCTCAGCGCCGCCTTCGCCTCCGGCGTACGGCCCGGGAACACCTGGAACTCGACGTACACCTGGGCGTCGCCCACCGGCCCGTCGGAGCCGACCACCAGGTCCTCGCTCTGCCGGAACAGCGTCTTGCAGGACCCCGGCTTGGCGTCGATCGTCTCCTCCGCCAGCCGGTTGATCGCCAGGCCCAGCGCCCGGCGCTCGAAGGACCCGGCCAGGCCGGACGAGTAGTCGACGGAGATCTGCGGCATCGTTTCCCCCAGGGGTCACAGTGGTGCGGTCGGCCCGACCCTAACCCCACCGACACCGGGCGCCACGCACGCCCCGGCCGTCAGTCCCGAGCCAGGCCGAACCGGCCGCGCCGCCTGTGACTCGCTCCTCGCTTTCGTCACCGGCGCGTCCTTCGGCTCGGAGCGCTGCGCTCGTCCTCCTCGACCACCGCCGCCGCCCCGGCCGTCACCGTCTCGTACACCGCCAGGATGTCCGCGCCGACCGTCGACCAGTCGAACCGCCGCACGTGCCGCGAGGCCGCCTTGCGCAGCTCCTCCAGCCGCCCCGGGTCCCCCAGCAGCCGCAGCGCCGTACGGGCCAGCGCGTCCGCGTCCTCCACCGGGAACAGCTCCCCGGCGTCCCCGCCGTCCAGCACCTGCTTGAACGCGTCCAGGTCGCTGGCCAGCACCGGGGCGCCCGCCGACATCGCCTCGACCAGGATGATCCCGAAGCTCTCGCCCCCGGTGTTCGGCGCCACGTACAGGTCCACGCTGCGCAGCAGCCGGGCCTTCTCCCGGTCCGAGACCATGCCCAGGAACTCCACCTGCGCGCGCACCTCGGGCGCCAGGCCGGCCACCGCCTCCTCCTCGTCGCCCTTGCCGGCGACCAGCAGCCGCACCCCCGGCCGCTCCGCCAGGATCCGCGGCAGCGCCGCCAGCAGCGTCGGCAGGCCCTTGCGCGGCTCGTTGATCCGGCCGATGAAGCCGATCGTGCCCGGCTCCCCCGCCGCCGCACCGCCCGTCCACCGCTCGTCCGGCTCGGCCTCCGCGAAGAACCCCACGTCCACCCCGTTGGGGATCACCACCGCGTCCCCGCCCAGGTGCTCCACCAGGGTCCGCCGGGCGTACTCCGACACCGCGATCCGGGCCCGCATCTTCTCCAGCCCCGGCTGGAGGATCGGCGAGGCCGCGATCATCGCCCGCGAGCGCGGGTTCGAGGTGTGGAAGGTGCCCACCATCGGCCCGGTCGCCGACCAGGCCGCCAGCATCGACAGGCTCGGCGAGGCCGGCTCGTGCACGTGCAGGATGTCGAAGCGCCCCTCGCGCAGCCACCGCCGCACCCGGGCCGCCGACAGGATGCCGAAGCTCAGCCGGGCCACCGACCCGTTGTACGGCACCGCCACCGCCCGCCCCGCCGAGACCACGTACGGCGGCAGCGCCTCGTCGTCCTCGGCGGGCGCCAGCACCGACACCTGGTGCCCCAGACCGATCAGGTGCTCGGCGAGGTCCCGGATGTGGAACTGCACCCCGCCGGGGACGTCCCAGTCGTACGGGCAGACGATGCCGATCTTCACGGGTTCCTCAAGCTTCCTTCGGGCAGTCGTACGGGCCGGACTCAGGCGCCGGAGGCCTCGGCGGCGGGCTCCTTCGCGGCGGCGCGCACCGCCGCGGACTCTCCCCGCACCGTCTCACGGGCCGGCAGGTCGGCCAGCCAGAACTTCTGCAGCATGTGCCAGTCCTGCGGGTGCTCGCCGATCCCCTTCTGCCACACGTCGGCCATCGCCTGGGTCATCGCCAGCGTCCGCGCCTTGCGGTCGCCCTCCTCCGGCACCCGCACCTCCGGGTGGATGACCCCCCGCAGCACCGGACCGTCGTACCAGAGCGTCACCGGCAGCAGCGCCGCGCCGGTGCGCTGGGCCAGCGCCGCCGGCCCGGCCGGCATTCGGGTCGCCTCACCGAAGAAGGACACCTCGATCCCCGCCTCCGAGAGGTCCCGGTCCCCCACCAGGCACACCAGCTTGCCCGCGCGCAGCCGCCGCGCCAGCGTGCCGATCACGTTCACCCCGCCGCCGGACAGCGCCAGGACCTCCATGCCCTGCCCCTCCCGGAACTCGACGAACCGGTCGAACAGCCGCTCCGGCTTCAACCGCTCCGCGACCGTCGTGAAGGGGTGGCCCAGCTGCGCTATCCAGGTGCCCGCCAAGTCCCAGTTGCCCATGTGCGGCAGCGCCACCACCGCGCCCCGCCCGGAGTCCAGCACGTCCCGCAGGTGCTCGTAGCCGTCCACCTGGACGTCCCGCAGGACCCGCTCCCGGCTCCACACCGGCAGCCGGAAGGATTCCATCCAGTACCGCAGGTAGGAGCGCATCCCGGCCCGCGACAACCGCCGCAGCGCCGCCTCGTGCAGGCCCGGACGCACCCGGCGCAGGTTCGCCTCCAGCTGCCGCACCCGCGGCCCGCGACGACGCCAGGCGTAGTCCGCCAGCCGGTCGAACAGCCACCGCGCCACCGGCTCCGGCAGGTGCTTCAACACCGCCCAGCCCAGCGCGTACGCCCAGTACACCAGTCGGTCCGTCACCGCAGAACGCCCCCCATCAGCTCCCGGCCGCCGCTCGGTCGGCCTCGAACGCCTCACGGCGCACGGTCACCATCCGCTGGACCACCGTCACCAGGCTGCCCGCCGCCACCAGCCACAGCGCCACCGGCAGCAGCCACTCCACGTACGGCACCCCGAACACGTGCAGACCGGCCACCCCGGCCGCCACCAGGCTGATCACCAGCCGCTCGGCCCGTTCCACCAGCCCCGACACGTCGCACGGCAGGCCCTGGCTCTCCGCCCGCGCCTTCGTGTACGACACCACCAGGCCGCTGGCCAGGCAGAAGATCGCCACCGCGCAGAGCAGGTCGTTGTCACCCTTGCCCGCGTACCACATGGCCAGACCGCCGAAGATCGCCGCGTCCGCGACCCGGTCCAGCGTGGAGTCCAGGAAGGCGCCCCACTTGCTGGTCCGGCCCAGCTGGCGGGCCATGTTCCCGTCCACCAGGTCCGAGAAGATGAACAGCGTGATCGTGATGGTGCCCCAGAAGAACTCCCCGCGCGGGAAGAACACCAGCGCACCGGCCACCGAACCGGCCGTACCGATCAGCGTCACGGCGTCCGGGCTCACGCCCAGCCGGATCAGGAACGCGGCGAACGGGGTCAGAACACGTGTGAAGAAGGCACGCGCGTATTTGTTGAGCATGGCCTTCCCAGCCGCTCCGATCTCCCAGGTACCCGCCTGGCGCAACAGACGCGGCAGACGGCCGGACGAATGAGCCCGCCCGGCGCACCCATCGTAGCCACGCCCGGGACACGCGCCGACGCACGCACCGCCGGACGCCCCCCGGCTGCGACCCCCCGCACGACACGCGCCCGACAGGCCCCGACCCTAAACTGCCAAGGACAGCTTCGGCGCCACGGGAGGAGACCCCGATGCCCGACCGCAGCACCGCACGAGCCGGCCAGGCACCCGCCGTCACCGGCCCCACGGACCTGCGCAACGTCGTCCTCGTCGGCTCCAGCGGTGTGGGCAAGACCACCCTCGCCGAATCCCTCGCCCTCGCCGCCGGGGCCACCGGCCGCCCCGGCCGCGTCGCCGACGGCACCACCGTCTCCGACCACGAGGACATCGAGCACCAGCAGCAACGCTCCGTCCAGCTCTCGCTGCTCCCCCTCGAGTGGAAGGGCGTCAAGATCAACCTGATCGACCCGCCCGGCCACCCCGACTTCGCCGCCGACCTGCGCGCCGCCCTGCACGCCGCCGATGCCGCCGTCTTCGTGGTCTCCGCCACCGACCCGGTCACCGCCCCCACCCGCGCCCTCTGGCGCGAGTGCGCCGCCGAGGGCATCCCCCGCGCCATCGCCGTCGCCAAACTCGACCTCGCCCGCGCCGGCTTCGACGACATCCTCACCAGCTGCCACGACGCCTTCGAACTGGGACCGGACACCCTGCGCCCGCTCTTCCTGCCCGTCCTCCACGACGGGCACCCCGACGGCAGCGTCGACCTCCTCACCGGCGACACCTACGGCGACGCCGCCCCCCTCCCCGACACCGGCCCCGCCCACGACAGCCTCGTCGAAGCCATCTCCGGCCAGGACGACACCCTCATGGAGCGCTACCTCTCCGGCGACCCCCTCGACGCCGACTCCCTCGAAGCCGGGATGCGCCGCGAAGTCCTCGACTGCACCCTCCACCCCGCCGTCCCCACCAGCGACAACGGCCTCGGCGCGGCCGAACTCCTCGACCTGATCGCCCACACCTTCCCGAACCCCACCGAACGCACCCGCCCCGCCCCCGCCTGCGACCCCGACGCCCCGCTCGCCGCCCAGGTCGTCCGCGTCACCGGCGACGCCTACGTCGGCCGGATCAGCCTGCTGCGCCTCTACGCCGGCACCCTGCGCCCCGACAGCCGGATCCACCTCGCCGGCCCCGCCCACACCGCCGACCAGAACGGCGACGAACGCGTCACCGGCCTCACCAGCCCCTTCGGCAAACTCCAGCGCCCCGTCCCGCACGCCGTCGCCGGAGACCTCGTCTGCGCCGCCAAGCTCACCACCGCCCGGGCCGGCGACACCGTCCACGACCCCGGCCACCCCGTCGAACTCGACGGCTGGACCCTCCCCGAACCCCTGCTGCCGATCGCCGTCGAAGCCCACAGCAAGGCCGACGACGACAAGCTCTCCCAGGCCCTCACCCGGCTCACCGCCGAGGACCCGGCCCTACGGCTGGAACAGAACGCGGACACCCACCAGCTCGTCCTCTGGTGCACCGGCGAAGCCCACGCCGAGGTCGTCCTCGACCGGCTGCGCACCCGCCACGGCGTCCACGTCGACACCGTCGAGCCCAAGGTCGCCCTGCGCGAGACCTTCGGCACCGCCGCCGCCGGCCACGGACGGCTCGTCAAACAGTCCGGCGGCCACGGCCAGTACGCCATCTGCGACCTGGAGGTCGAACCCCTCCCGGCCGGCTCCGGCTTCGAGTTCCAGGAACACGTCGTCGGCGGCGCCGTCCCCAAGCACTTCATCCCCTCCGTCGAGAAGGGCGTCCGCGCCCAGCTCGCCAAGGGCGTCGCCACCGGCTTCCCGCTCGTCGACATCCGGGTCACCCTCACCGACGGCAAGGCGCACTCCGTCGACTCCTCCGACGCCTCCTTCCAGAACGCCGCCGCCCTCGCCCTGCGCGACGCCGCCGAGCACGCCGTCATCCGCCTGCTCGAACCCGTCGCCGCCGTCAGCGTCCTGCTGCCCGACGAGTACCTCGGCGCCGTCCTCGGCGACCTCTCCGCGCGCCGCGGCCGCGTCCTCGGCACCGAGACCGGCGGCCAGGGGCTGACCCTGCTGCGCGCCGAGGTCCCAGAACTCGAACTCGTCCGCTACCCGGTCGACCTGCGCTCGCTCACCCACGGCACCGCCGAGTTCTCCCGCGCCTACCTGCGCCACGAGCCCATGCCCGCCGCCCTGGCCGAGCGCTACACCGACTGAGCGGCCTTCCGGTTCGGCAGCGCGCACGCCGCCGTGCCCCCCGGCATCCGGTGCCGGTTGCGCGACACCCAGCGGTACACCACACCCGCCACCGGCCGCACCGGCGCCAAGGTCAACAGCGCGCCCAGGTACGCCCACGCGCCCCCGGTGCGCAGCAGCAGCCGCGCCACCGCCTGCGCGCCCCCGTACACCCGGCCGGCCGGCGTCACCCACAGCACCTCGCGCTCGGCCCGCTCGGCCGACACCTCGCCGCGACCGCCCGCCACCGCGTCCAGCTCCGCCAGGTCCGCGAACTGGAACGGCACCGAATCCCAGCCACCCGAGGCCAGCGTCTGCCGCAGGTACCGCTCCCCCCAGCGCACGCAGGACGAACAGAACGCGCAGTCCCCGTCGAAGACCAGCACCGGATCCTTCACCACGACAACCCCCTTCATCGCCTTCACCTCCCATCCTCCTCCACCCCCACGCCGTCGGCCCGGGCGGGTATCGACCCGGCCGAACCTGGGCATCATGCCCCTCGAGCCCGGGTGCGGCCGGAACGCACCGCTTCGTGACGGTAGTTCAGACGATCATCCGCGCAGGGGTGCCACGGCACGGTAACCTGCCGCTGACAAGGGGAGGAGCAGACGCCACCGTGGCCACACTCGACATGACCCCGGGTGCGCAGATACCCCGGACCGACACCGGCCCGCAGACGGCCGTCACCCAGGCGCTCTCCTCCGCCGCCTACCGCGACGGCGAGATCGACAAGTTCGTCACCGACGTCCCCGAGGCCAAGCAGAAGAAGGGCCGCTTCGCGCTCTTCCGCCCCAACCTCGGCGAGGCCTACAGCAAGGCCCTGATCTCCCGCGCCCTCGGCGGCGACCGCAAGCCCCTCGTCCCCTCCTTCGGCGTCGACACCCGCCAGGTCGTCGAGCACTGCCTGGCCGCCGAGGAACTCCGGCACGCCCGCGACCGGCAGCTCAGCACCGTCACCGTCGTCACCGGCCTGCTCTTCCTCCCCGGCACCCTGATCTGGCTCGGCGCCTTCCAGCTGCGCGCCTGGCTCAAGCGGGACAACGCCCGGGGAGCCGACACCTACGGTGCCCTCGCCCTGATCGCGGCCGCCGTCCTGGCCGGGTTCCTGCTGCTCCGGCCCCCGGCGGCCGGCTTCCTCGGCATCTACCTGCGGATCACCATGCTCGCCCCGGTGCTCGGCTGGTACCTCGCCCGCCGGATCGTCGAGCGCTCCGCCACCGACCTCCGCGGCCGCTGGCAGGCCCTGGTCGAGGGCAGCGCCGTCGCCGCCACCGTCGCCAAGGCCGTCCCCCGGGACGACCTGGACAAGAAGGCCAACGAGCTGCGCGACAAACTCGGCCGGCTGGACACCGAACAGGAGACCAACGTCCACCACTACGCCGGCCCCAAGGGCATCCTCGGTGCCGGCCGCCGCTGGGGCGAGTGGCGTCTGGCCGACACCCTGCACCCCGCCGAGGGCCACGCCGACTTCCGGGCCTTCCACCCGTGGGACCTGATCCGCCGGATCTCCGCCCACCTCAAGGGTCTCGGGATCAGCCACGTCGCCAACAGCGGCATCCCCAACGTCGCCGTCAAGCAGTGGGCGGTCTTCGACATCAGCGAGGGCGCCGACGAGATCAGCCGCCCCGGCGGCGCCGACATGGACGGCGAGCGGATGCGCGACTTCGCCGTCCAGAGCCTCGCCGACAAGCAGACCTTCCCCGGCGGCCCCCGGCACTACCTGGCCACCCAGTTCATCACCCACGACGGCAAGCTGATCATCACCTTCACCGTCACGGTGACCCTGCTCGCCAACGTGCTCACCATCTCGGTGGCCGGCTACGCGCTCGGCCCGGTCAAGGGCGTCTTCTTCGACAAGCCCAAGGACAAGGAGAAGTCGGTCGCCAAGACGGTGAAGTTCTGGGAGGAGCGCACCGTCAAGCTCCCCCTGATCGACAACGACGAGGTGGTCCGCCAGGCCGTCCGCGCCCCCTTCCACAAGATGCCCGGCCTGCTCGGCTGGCTCGGCGGCGGCCTCGTCCTGCCCGAGCCGTTCGGACTCCGGCACTCCTGGGTCGGCACCGCCTGGAACAACCGCTCGATGGTCGACAACGCCCTCAACGCCTCCGTCCCGGTGCTGAACGCGGTGCACACCGCCACCCTGGAGTTCCTCCAGGAGCACGACCTGGACGCCGACCGGTTCTTCAAGAACCGCACCTCGATCATCAAGTCCGAGGCGCAGGGCACCCGCCCGTACAAGGTCGACGAGTTCAGCGCCGACTGACCGGGAACGAGAACGACGTGCGAAGAGGGGCCCGCCACCGGAACTCCCCGGTGGCGGGCCCCTCTTCGCGCGTCCGGCCGGCTCAGCCCTGCGGCCAGGCCTCGGCCAGCATCTTGCGGGTGTCCGCCAGCAGCTGCGGCAGCACCTTGGTGTGGCCGACCACCGGCATGAAGTTGGTGTCCCCGCCCCAGCGCGGCACCACGTGCTGGTGCAGGTGCGCCGCGATCCCGGCCCCGGCCGCCGCACCCTGGTTCATCCCGATGTTGAACCCGTGCGCCCCCGAGGCGGCGCGCAGCGCGGTCATCGCCTTCTTGGTGAAGTCCGCCAGCTCGGCCGTCTCCGCCTCGTCGAGGTCGGTGTAGTCGGCCACGTGCCGGTACGGGACCACCATCAGGTGCCCGCCGTTGTACGGGTAGAGGTTCAGCACCGCGAACACGGCGCTCCCCCGGGCGATGACCAGCCCCTCCTCGTCGCTCAGCGACGGGATCGAGCAGAACGGACAACCGTCGTCCGGAGCCGGGCCGGTGGGCTTGTTCTCACCCTGGATGTACGCCATCCGATGGGGGGTCCACAGGCGGCGGAAGCCGTCCGGCTCACCGACACCCCGCTGCAGTTCCGGCTCAGTCGTCATGCTGATCAGCATATTCGCCCGAAGGTGCTTGCAAAGCCGTGCGGGGCAGACTCTTGAAGAGCCTGCCCCGCGCGTCAACGGTCCGACTACGGCGTCACACCTGGATGCGGTTCTTCACCGCGTCCACGATCTCGGCCACGGCGTCCGCGACCGGCACGCCGTTCTTCTGCTCGCCGTTGCGGTAGCGGAAGGACACCGCGCCCGCCTCGACGTCGTCGTTGCCGGCGATCAGCATGAACGGGACCTTGGAGCGCTGGGCGTTGCGGATCTTCTTCTGCATGCGGTCGTCCGAGGTGTCCACCTCGACCCGGATCCCGTGCTTCTTGAGCTCGGCCGCGACCTCCAGCAGGTACGGCACGTGCTCGTCGGTGATCGGGATGCCGGTCACGGTGACCGGGGCCAGCCACGGCGGCATGGCGCCGGCGTAGTGCTCCAGCAGCACCGCGAAGAACCGCTCGATCGAACCGAACAGCGCGCGGTGGATCATGACCGGCCGCTGACGCGAGCCGTCCGCCGCGGTGTACTCCAGGTCGAAGCGCTCCGGCAGGTTGAAGTCGAGCTGGATGGTCGACATCTGCCAGGTACGGCCGATGGCGTCCTTCGCCTGCACCGAGATCTTCGGGCCGTAGAAGGCCGCGCCACCCGGGTCCGGGACCAGCGGCAGGCCCTGCTTCTCGGCCACGCTCGCCAGGACGCGGGTGGCCTCCTCCCAGGTCTCGTCGCTGCCGACGAACTTCTCCTCGTCCTTGGTCGACAGCTCCAGGTAGAAGTCGGTCAGACCGTAGTCACGAAGGAGGTTGAGCACGAAGGTCAGCGTGGAGTCGAGCTCCTCCGCCATCTGCTCGCGGGTGCAGTAGATGTGGGCGTCGTCCTGGGTGAAGCCGCGGGCCCGGGTCAGGCCGTGCACCACGCCGGACTTCTCGTACCGGTACACCGTCCCGAACTCGAAGAGGCGCAGCGGCAGTTCACGGTACGAGCGGCCGCGCGCGTCGAAGATCAGGTTGTGCATCGGGCAGTTCATCGGCTTGAGGTAGTAGTCCACGCCCTCGTCGAGCTGCATGGGCGGGTACATACCGTCCGCGTACCAGTCCAGGTGGCCGCTCTTCTCGAAGAGCTTCCCCTTGGTGGCGTGCGGGGTGTAGACGAACTCGTAGCCCTCTTCCTCGTGCCGCTTGCGCGAGTAGTCCTCCATCGCGCGGCGGATGATGCCGCCCTTGGGGTGGAAGACGGCGAGGCCGGAGCCGATCTCCTCGGGGATGGAGAAGAGGTCGAGCTCGTTGCCCAGCTTGCGGTGGTCGCGCTTCTCGGCCTCGACCAGGAAGTCCAGGTGGGCCTTGAGCTCGTCCTTGGTCGGCCAGGCGGTCCCGTAGATGCGCTGCAACTGCGGGTTCTTCTCGCTGCCGCGCCAGTAGGCCGACGCGTTGCGCATCAGCTTGAACGCCGGAATGTGCCGGGTGCTGGGCAGGTGCGGGCCGCGGCAGAGGTCGCCCCAGCACTGCTCGCCGGTCTTGGCGTCCAGGTTGTCGTAGATGGTGAGCTCGCCGGTGCCGACCTCGACGTCGGCGCCCTCGCCGGCGGTGGCGGCGGAGCCCTTGAGGCCGATCAGCTCCAGCTTGTACGGCTCGGCGGCCAGCTCCTCGGCGGCGGCCTCGTCGGTGACCACGCGGCGGGAGAACTTCTGCCCGCGCTTGATGATCTCCTGCATCTTCTTCTCGATGGCCTTGAGGTCATCGGGGTGGAAGGGCTTCTCGACGTCGAAGTCGTAGTAGAAGCCGTCCTTGACCGGCGGGCCGATGCCGAGCTTGGCCTCGGGGTAGAGCTGCTGCACGGCCTGGGCCATGACGTGCGCGGTGGAGTGGCGCAGGATGTCGAGGCCGTCCTTGCTGCCGATCGCGACCGGCTCGACCTCGTCGCCGTCCTGGACGGCGTACGCGAGGTCCTTGAGCTGGCCGCCGACGCGGGCGGCGATGATCGAGCGGTCGTCGGCGAAGAGCTCGGCGGCCGTAGTGCCCGTGGTCACCACGCGCTCTTCCCGATCGGGTTCGCGGTTGATGATTACCCGGACGTCCGTCACCGGTCTCTCCTGACGTGCTGGATTCAGAGGACGCAACACTGCGCTGCGCGTGACGATGGTACCGAGAGCGTCACCCGCACCGCGCACTCAGGACCGCTCTCCCCCGTCCTGGAGCCCCTTGAGCAGCCGGTCGCGGTCGCCCTCCCCCCAATCGCACAGCTCCAGGCCGTGCGGCCGGGTCAGTCGGCGGAAGCCGTCGCGCCGCTCCAGGCGGCCGGAGACCCGGACCGGGACGCCGGTGAGGTGGGCCTCGGCGGCGAGCCGGTAGTCGGGGTCGGGCAGCCTGACCTTGAGTTCGCGGACCTCGGCGCCGCCGAGCACCCGGAGCCGGACCGAGCCCGGTCCGGCCGGGTCGGCGCGCTTGAGCCGGACGACCACGCCGACCACGGTGACGTCGACGGCGGGCTCGATCCGCTCCAGCAGTTCGGCGGCCTCGGCGAGGGCGGGCAGGTCCCCGGGGGAGAAGTCGAGCTCGATCCGGCGGTCGCCGAAGCCGCCCGGGGTGCCGGCGGCGGGCGACCAGGCGACGGTGAGCCGGGCGGCGGTGGCGCCGCGGACCAGGTCCTCGACGGACCGGACGAGTTCCCGGCTGACCCCGGAGCCGACGGCGTTCTCGAAGGCCTCGGGCCCGCCGCTGACCCGGCGGTAGTCGACCGCGTCGCGCAGCGCCTCCAGGGCGCGGACCAGGGTGGTCACGGCGGTGCGGCCCTCGGGGGCGGGGGTGTACGCGGTGAGGGCGGCGCCCTGGTCGACGGCGCCCTGTTCGACCAGGAGGACGCGGTCCAGGAACTCCCCGGCAAGGCCGTCCAGCCGGGCGCCGAAGTAGCCGGCGGTGGTCCGGCCGGCCTTGGCCCCGGCTGCGAGCATCGAGCGCGCGGCCCGCTGGAGCCGTTCGGCGTCGTCCCAGGGGGTGGCGTCGGCCGGGCCCGGCAGTTCACGGCGCCAGTTGAGTTCGTCGCCGGGGACGACCAGGGCGAGGAGGATCGAGCGGGCGGAGGGGGTGCGGGAGCGGGAGAGCGCGGTGACGGCGTCGGTGAGGAGTTCGACGGCGTCGTCGAAGCCGTCGGCGGTGGGGACGAGGAGGCTGGTGCCGGGTTCGCCGTCCGGCGGGGTCCAGCGGCCGTACCGGGCGGCGGGGCCGCCGCGCCGTACCCAGCCGTGCCGGGCGAGCAGGGTGGCGAGCACCGCGGGGTCGACGGTGGCCGGGTCGGGCAGGGCCCGGGCTCGGTCCTCCGGTCCGTGCGGCAGGGTCATGGGCGTGCTTCCTCGCTGCCGGGGCCGGGCCGTCACGGGCTGCCGCCCGCGCCGACCCGGGCCATGATGTCGCAGAGCGCGCGGTCGTCGAAGACCTTGTCGGTGGGCACCCGGACGTTGGTGCGCCGCTTCCCGGTGACGGGGTGGCCGGCCAGGTTGACCCAGTAACAGCAGTGCCGCAGTTCGAGGGCGTCCGGGCGGGCCCGGAGCCAGTGGTCGACCCGGCGCGGCAGCAGCATCACGACCAGGATCCGCGGGACGGCGACCCGGGCCCGGGCGAGCTTGCGCAGGTGGTCGTTGTCCAGGGTGAAGCTGAAGAACGGCCCGGCCGGACCGGGCGCGATCTGCTGGGTCGCCTTGAGCTGGATCTTGATGGTGACCTCGTCGTCCACGTCGTGCTCCCGGGAGCCGTGGCTGACCTGCCAGTCGATGCCGTTGTCCGGGAACGGCTGGGAGAGCGAGCAGCCGGCCGCCGCGGCGACCGCGTGCAGGTAGCCGACCTGCAGCGTCTCCATGCAGGCGGTGACCGCGAGGTTCCCCCTGAGTGTGGTCGCCGCTCCGTCGGGCTGCGGCTGTGTCAGTGCCATCGCCCCGTGGCCTCCCCCGGCTCCGGGCCCGTCCGATACTCGCCCGCTCGCCGGACGGCGCTTCCTTGGGCAGGATCCCCGGTCAGGGCTGGGCCAAACGGGTTGAGCGACCGTCAGAACCGGGTATCACCAGGGCGCGGAACGCACGCCTGAGGGGCAGTCATGCAGCAGCACTGGTACACCGGCCCACTCGCTTCCTTCGACACCGAGACGACCGGCGTGGACGTGGAGTCCGACCGCATCGTCTCCGCCGCCCTGGTCGTCCAACTCACCCCGGGCGCACCGGCGCAGACCACCACCTGGCTCGCCGACCCGGGCGTGCCGATCCCGGACGGGGCCCGGGCGGTGCACGGCATCACCGACGAGCAGGTCCGGACGTACGGCCGCCCGGCCCGCACGGTGGTGGCCGAGGTCACCCGCGCGCTGGCGGCCCAGGCGCGGGCCGGCCGCCCGGTGGTGGTGATGAACGCCCCCTACGACCTGACCCTGCTGGACCGGGAGTTGCGGCGCCACCACGGCCTGCCGCTGAGCACCGGGCTGGACGGGGCGGGGCTGGTGGTGCTGGATCCACGGGTGCTGGACAAGCACGTGGACCGCTACCGCAAGGGCCGGCGGACGCTGACCGACCTGTGTGCCCACTACGGGGTGGACCTCGCCGGGGCGCACGACGCGGCGGCGGACGCGACGGCGGCCCTGTCGTTGATCCGGCGAATAGGCGCCCGCTATCCGGCGGCGCTCGGCGGACTGACGGCGGCGGAGCTGCACCTGCGGCAGGCGGTCTGGCACGCGGCGCAGGCCCGGGGGCTGCAGGCCTGGTTCGACCGCTCGGGAACGCCGGAGCGGGTGGACCTGTCGTGGCCGCTGCGGCCGGCCCGGTGCGGCTGCGGTCGTCGGCTGGAGCCGGAGCACGGGTGCCGGGCGGCGGCGTAGCCGGCCCGGAACGCGCCGCAGGCCCCGACCGGTTTCCTGGTCAGGGCCTGCGTGCTGTCCGGTGGGCGATACTGGGATCGAACCAGTGACCCCTTCGGTGTGAACGAAGTGCTCTCCCGCTGAGCTAATCGCCCGGGCAACGAGAAGAACTGTAGCACCATTCGGGGGCGGTCGTACAACTCGCTCATCCGGGGTACGGCCGACGCATCCACAGAACTCGCGCTCCGCACGGAAGATGACTGGCCCTCAGCCGGATTCGGCGCCGGTTCTTCGGATGGATTCCGGAAATACATGTGAGGCCCAGCCGATAATCGACTGGGCCTCACATATCACAATGCATTCCGGTGGGCGATACTGGGATCGAACCAGTGACCCCTTCGGTGTGAACGAAGTGCTCTCCCGCTGAGCTAATCGCCCGGGTGCAGGGAAAACATTACCGCATCCCGGAGGGTGCTCCGAACACCCTGCCCGTGGGCGCCCTCGCCCCGGCCCCTGGGGGCCGGGGCCTCCCCGCCGCCCGTCCCTGTCCCATCCCGTCCCCTCCCGCCCGCGCGCACGACTCGTCGGACCCGGCGGCACCACCCGCTCCCCTGTTCCCGGCCCGCCCACCACTCCGACGGGCCGCGTGCACGGTGATCCGGAATCCCCCCGAGAAGAACCACCGGTAATGCCCCGGGCGGGTACTCCGGGGCGATTCCGCAATGCGCCGTAAGGGGTACGACTCGCGCCCGAATCGGGACAGAGGGGTTTACATCGGTCTTGGGGGTGGGATGGTCCGTTCGCCGACGTGCGATTCCCCGAGCGCACACTGAGCGAAAGGCCATGGCGCTTATGAACACCACGGTCAGCTGCGAGCTGCACCTGCGCCTCATCGTGTCCAGCGAGTCATCACTGCCCGTCCCCGCGGGCCTGCGCTACGACACCGCCGACCCCTACGCCGTGCACGCCACGTTCCACACGGGCGCCGACGAGACCGTGGAGTGGGTGTTCGCCCGAGATCTCCTCGCGGAGGGGCTGCACCGACCCACCGGTACCGGCGACGTCCGGGTGTGGCCGTCGCGCAGCCACGGGCAAGGGGTGGTCTGCATCGCCCTGAGTTCTCCGGAAGGAGAAGCCCTGCTGGAGGCCCCGGCCCGGGCGCTTGAGTCGTTCCTCAAGCGGACGGACGCCGCGGTGCCCCCCGGCACCGAACACCGTCACTTCGACCTCGACCGGGAGCTGTCCCACATCCTCGCCGAAAGCTGACCCCGACCGGAGGTGGTCCAGCCCCGCTGTCGGCGGGGCCGTACTTCCTGCCGTCATCGCAGCCGTCCTACTCGGGGGCACGGCTGCGGACTCAGCCGCGCACCACGCGGTCTCGGGGCCGGTGAACGGCCCGCTCCCACCGGAGCGGGGCCACAGCACCGCAGGCGCCCGGCACCGGAGCCGGCCATCCGTACGGGTGGCCGGCTCCTGCTGCCGGGCGCCACCGTCGTTTCCGGGCCGTACCCAGACCGGGACACTCCACCGGAATCCGTACAGGCCTTCGAACGAACCCGCCGCCCTTATGCCGCAAGGGCCGGTATGGTCTGGGGTAACCGTGGACGCGGGGTATCGGAGTCCCCCTGCGCGAGGAGTCCCAACGTGCTGATCACCCATGACACCGAGTGCGCGCTGAGCATCCTCGTGGACCTGCTCAACACCGCACCCGAGGTGTGCGGCGACGAGCGACTGCCGGACGTCGCCGCGCTGGACGCCTTCGTGGGCCGCCAGGAGATCAGCGAGATCGACTCGCTGACCGAGGACGACCTGCGCCAGGTGCAGGAGCTGCGCACCCGGCTGCGCGAGGTGTTCTGGACGGAGTCCACCGAGGCCGCCGCCGAGCTGGTCAACGCGATCGTCGCGGCCGCCGGGACGACGCCCCGGCTGGTCAACCACGACCACCACGACTGGCACATCCACTACTTCGCCCCGCACGCCGCGCTCGGGCCCCACCTCGCGGCGGAACTGGGCATGGCGCTGGCCTTCATCCTGATGGCGGGCGAGCGGGAGCGGCTGCGCCGGTGCGAGGCGCCGGACTGCGCGCGGGTCTTCGTGGACCTCTCCCGGAACCGCTCCCGGCGCTACTGCGACAGCCGCACCTGCGGGAACCGGCTGCACGTCGCCGCCTACCGGGCGCGGCAGCGGTCGGCGGAGGCCGTCGCCCCCGCCTGACCGGCGCCGCACCTCCCGCCCGGTTCAGATGCCGCGCTTGCGGAGGATCTCCTCGATGTCGGCGAAGTCGCCGAGGCCGTCGTCCCGCTTGCCCGCCTGCGGCTTGCCGGACGCCTTCGGAGCCTTCGACGCCTGGGGAGCCTGGGCCACCGCCGGGCGCTCCGGGGCCGCTCCGGCCGCGGCCGGACGCTCCGCGGAGGACTCCACCTCAGCGCGCCGGCCCGGCCAGCGGCTGGCGAACAGCAGCGCGGCGGAGACGCCGAGCAGCACCAGGCCCGTCCACACCCGGGGGTCAAAGACCAGCTTGGCCGCCCAGTCGGCGAACTCCCGGCCGATCGTGCTCGCCAGCGGGAACAGCCCGGTCAGGTAGAGCCCGGCGGGCAGCAGGGCGACCGCGAACCAGCGGGTCGCCGAGCGGAAGCGCCGCCGCCGGGCGCGCAGGCCCGCGACGGCCACGCCGCCGGCCGTGAGGAGGAAGCTGATCGTCGCGGTCAGCACGGGCGCGCCCCTTCGCTTCCGGTGGTCCTTGACATCGGTGCCTCCCTCTCGGTCCGCCCTCGGGCGCACCGCCGGGCGGGGGCGGGCACCCACTAGTGGAACACTGGGGGAATGATCGATGGTTCCCTCCCCCGCCTCGAGTTCTGGTGCGACCTCCAGTGCCCGGACTGCCGCACCGCCCTGGACGACGTACGGGCGCTGCGCGCGCAGTACGGCGACGCCCTGCCCGTCGAGCTGCGGCACTTCCCGCTGGAGAAGCACAAGCACGCCTACGCCGCGGCGGAGGCCGCCGAGGAGGCGTTCGCCCAGGGGCTGGGGTGGCCGTTCGTGGAGGCGCTGCTGGCCCGGGTCGAGGAGCTGGACGCCCGGGGGCAGCAGGTGCTGCTGGAGGTGGCCCGGGAGGTCGGGGTGGACGCCGAGGAGGTCGACACCGCGCTGGTCGACGGCCGGCACATGCTGATCGTGGACTCCGACCAGGCCGAGGGCAAGGCGATCGGGGTCACCGGGACGCCGACGTACGTGATCGGCCGCGAGCGGCTGGACGGTGGGAAGAGCCAGGACGGGCTGCGCGAGCGGATCGTCGCCGCCATCGAGGCGGCGAAGGCCTCCTGACGCACCCGGCGCCCCGTCGACCTGACGCCCAGTCGACCTGATGCTGCGTCAACTGCTCACAGTGGCTTGCCGTAACAGCGGTTGACGACCCGGTAGCCGAGCGAGGCGTAGAGCCGGAGGGCGGCCGCGTTGCCGGAGAAGACGTTCAGGCCGAGTTCGCGCGCTCCGGCGGCCAGGCACTCCCGCTCGGCGAGCAGCATCAGGGTGCGGCCGTGGCCCCGGCCGCGGTGGGCCTGGTCCACCTCGACCACCATGACCCAGGCGAGCGGGGTGCCGTCCGGCAGGTCGCGCAGGTGGAGGTTCACCCAGAGCGAGCCGAGCGGCCCGGCGCCGCCCGGGCCGTGGAGTCGGCGCAGCGCGACGCCGGGGGTCTCGGCCCCTTGCGGGAGGACGTTGCGGTGGTCCAGGCGTGATTTGGCCCGGGCCTGCGCGTCGGTGAGGCCGGAGTTCCGCAGGGATTGGACGTACTCCCGCGCGGCCCGGTCGATCCAGGCCGGGAACTCGGCGGCGTCGATCGGGCGGGCGGTGACACCGGGGGGCAGGGGCGGGGCGGTGGTCAGGCTCTTGCCCAGGTTCCGCATCCGCTCGGTGTAGCCGAGGGCGGCGACGAGCCCCCGGGCGATCGGGGCCGACTCGGGGACGACGACGTCGACCCGGGTGCAGCCCCAGGCGCGCAGCACCTCCTCCGCGGCCAGCGCACCGAAGGTGCCGCGGCCCCGGCCGCGGCCCTCCGTGATCTCCAACTCCGCTATCTCGCCCCAGAGTTCGCTGTCGTGGCGGGCGGAGGTGGTGCGCAGGGCGCCGACCTGGTGGCCGTTCGCGAGGATCCGCCAGCGTCTGGTGCGCCCGCCGGCGGTGGTGGGTGTCTCCGGGCCCTCGGGGCGCAGCGTGGTGGTCATGTGGTGGTCCCTTCCCCTCGCCGGGGAGGTTATCCGCGCTGCCCCGGGGCGTCGCCCCGGCCCGGGATCAGGGGTCGAGGTCGTCGCCGCTGCGCTCGGCGAAGACAGCCATGGCCTTGGCGGTGACCGGGCCGGTGCCGGGCAGCCGGCGGTCGTCGACGCGGGTGACGGCCTGGACGTCGCGGGTGGTGGAGGTCAGGAAGATCTCCTCGGCCTCCTCGAGGGCGCCGAGCGGGAGGTCGGCCTCCTCGGCGCCGCACCAGTCGATAACCAGCTGCCGGGTGATCCCGGCCAGGCAGCCGGAGGCGAGGGGCGGGGTGAGCAGGCGGCCGCCGAGAACCACGAAGACGTTGGAGCCGGTGCCCTCGCAGAGCCGGCCCGCGGTGTTGGCGAACAGGGCCTCGGAGGCGCCGGTGCGGTGGGCGGCGGCGAGGGCGACCACGTTCTCGGCGTACGAGGTGGTCTTGAGGCCGGCGACGGCGCTGTGCTCGTTGCGGCGCCAGGGGACGACGGCGACGGCGGTCTCGTCCGGGCGGGGGCCGATGGCGTTGAAGGCGACCACCAGGGTGGGGCCGGTGGTGCCGCGCTCCGAGCTGAGCGGGGCGTCGCCGCCGGTGTAGGTGACGCGCAGGCGGCCGAGCGGGGCCGGGTTGGCGGCGAGGACCTGTGCGCAGGCCTCGCGGACCACGGCGTGGTCGGGGTCGGGCAGGCCGAGGCCGCGGGCGGAGCGGGTGAGCCGGTCGAGGTGGCGGGTGACCGCGAAGGCCCGGCCGTCGACGGACTTCATGGTCTCGAAGACGCCGTCGCCGGTGGTGAGGCCGTGGTCGAGGACCGAGACGGCGGCGTCGGCGGAGTCGACCAGGGTTCCGTTGACCCAGCTCGTGGTGCGGGTGTTCATCGAAGGCTGCTCCTAGACATGCTTCCTAGACACGGTGCGGCTCGGGGGCGGTGTCGATGCCGGGCTCGCCGCCCGACGCTATCGCGACGAGCCGGGCGGCCTTGAGCTCGGTTTCCGCCCACTCGCGTTCGGGGTCGGAGCCCCAGGTGATGCCGGCGCCGGTGCCGAAGCGCAGGACGGGTACCCGCGGGTCCTGCCGGTCGAGCCAGAAGGTGCGGATGCCGACGGCGAGTTCGCCCTCGCCGCGGTCGGCGTCGACCCAGCCGACCGCGCCGCAGTAGGGGCCGCGGGGGGCGGTCTCCAGGGCGTCGATGATCCGCAGGGCGCTGGACTTGGGGGCGCCGGTGACCGAGCCGGGCGGGAAGGTCGCGTCGAGCAGTTCGGGCCAGCCGGCGCCGTCGCGCAGGGTGCCCTCGACGGTCGAGACCAGGTGGACCAGGCCGGGGTGCTTCTCGACGACGCAGAGGTCGGGGACGGTGACGGTGCCGGTCCCGCAGACCCGGCCGAGGTCGTTGCGGACCAGGTCGACGATCATCACGTTCTCGGCGTGGTCCTTGTCGAGGAGGTCGTCCTCGGTGCGGCCGGTGCCCTTGATCGGGCCGGAGGAGACGGTGCGCCCGGTGCGGTACAGGTAGAGCTCCGGGGAGGCGGTGGCGATCTCGACGCCGTGGTCGGGCAGCCGGACGGTCCCGGCGTAGGGGGCGGGGTTGCCGCGGGCGAGGAGGCCGGTGAGGGCGTCGATGTCGCTGCGGTCGGGGTCGGGCAGCGGTGCGGAGAGCACCCGGCAGAGGTTGGCCTGGTAGACCTCGCCGGCGGCTATGTGCGCGCGGATGCGGCGTACGCCCGCCGTGTAGGCGGCGCGGTCCAGGGAGCTGTGCCAGCTGCCGGCGTCCGGGCCGTGCCAGCCCGCGCCGGAGGGCGGAGCGGGTGCGGGGCGGACCTCGTCGAAGCGGGCGCAGGTCAGCCGGCCCTCGAAGTCGTAGGCGACGGCCCAGTAGCCGGAGGAGTCGAGCGCGGCCGGGTCCGAGGTGACGTCGCGCAGTCCGGTGGCCAGGCGGCCACCGAAGCGGGCGAGCGGGGTGCGGGGGTCGGGGTGGCCGGACACGGTTCTCCTGCGCGGTGGTGCTGGGGGTGGCGGTGCTTGAAGTGTAGGTCGGGGGGTGCGCCCCGGGTCGGGTCCGAGCCCGCCGCGCCCCCGCGTACGAGCAGCTGGGTGCGTCGCGCCGGTGTGCGCCGGGTGGCCTGCGGATGATCGTCCGGGAGCGTCGCAGGTGGTGGTCGGTGACCGGCCGGAAGGACTGACGGAACGGCACTCCGCCGGCATCCCCTCGGCACGCTGCGGGAACGGATTTTTAGCTGGCCCGGGAATCCGCTAGAGTTCAACACGTCGCCAGGGAGCGCAGCCGAGGAAAAGCGGTGAAGGTCCCGGGGAGACAGGCGGACGTGGCTCAGTTGGTAGAGCATCACCTTGCCAAGGTGAGGGTCGCGAGTTCGAATCTCGTCGTCCGCTCGATGGAGAACAGTGTAAGATCGTTCTTCATGTGTTGCCTGGTGGAGTGGCCGAGAGGCGAGGCAACGGCCTGCAAAGCCGTGTACACGGGTTCAAATCCCGTCTCCACCTCAAAGAGGTCCTCCCGGCTCGTCCGGGGGGCCTCCCCGCGCGATTAGCTCAGCGGGAGAGCACTACCTTGACACGGTAGGGGTCACTGGTTCAATCCCAGTATCGCGCACGTCGAACCTCGCGAGGTTCGCTGCAGGAACCG
>NZ_JBEZXE010000005.1:112544-240119 GCF_040637885.1 Kitasatospora sp. NPDC028055
CGCCTCACCAGGCGCGATTAGCTCAGCGGGAGAGCACTACCTTGACACGGTAGGGGTCACTGGTTCAATCCCAGTATCGCGCACAGTAACGGGCCCTTCGAGGCTCGCTGCACAACCGCCTCACCAGGCGCGATTAGCTCAGCGGGAGAGCACTACCTTGACACGGTAGGGGTCACTGGTTCAATCCCAGTATCGCGCACAGTAACGGGCCCATCGGGGCCCGCTGCACAACCGCCACACCAGGCGCGATTAGCTCAGCGGGAGAGCACTACCTTGACACGGTAGGGGTCACTGGTTCAATCCCAGTATCGCGCACAGTAACGGCCGAGGCCGCGATCCGTCAGGGTCGCGGCCTCGGCCTATTGTGTTCGGGGAAGCGGGCGGAGAAGTGCGGCGTACGGCGGAGAAGCGCCGCGTACGGTCGCCCTCACCGACGTCCGTACGCGGCGTCTCCGCCTGCCGGGGTGCTCTGCGGACCGCTCTCGCCCGTCCGCGTGTCATCGCGGCCCGCGGCCTCCCCGGCGGCACTGCTCCCCGTCCCCAGGGGAACAGTGCCCGTTCTGGTGTTTTTCCTGATGGCCTTGCCGGCGGCGCCGTCTCCCTCAGCGGCCGATCAGATCGGCCAGGGCCTCGGCCTGGTTCGCCATCTGCTCCCACCCGCCGAACAGCATCACCAGCAGCACGGCGCACGGCAGGGCCATGGCCAGCGCGACGGCGGGGTGCCGGGTGGGTCGCTCGGCGGACTGGGGCTGGATGAAGGGCGGTCGACGCCGGCGGGTGGTTCCCGTCTGCTGCGATGCCATGGCCCTGCTCCTGATCCGGTCGAGTTGGCGCGGTGGACGGCTTACCTCGGGGGACGAGTTTCCCGTCCACCGCTGGACACAACGCTATTGGCCGGGGGGCCTTCCGGGCGTCATGCCGTCGTACTGTTCCTCGGGCATCCCGGAGGATGACGCTCAGACTCAAGGCGTACTACCGGAGGGGGAGGAAGGTCTCACACGGTCCCCGGGGGAACCCTGAGGGGCAACCCCGAGAAACGATTCGGCACCCCTGTGACCTGCTGCTCAGCTCAAGATCGGACAATCGCACGGTGGCTCGAGGTGTTGCGTATCAGCACACCGCAGCGGGCAGTCCGTAAGCTGTGCCGGACAGGAACTGACGATGCCCCAACCGACGGGGCCTCACCCACAGGCTGACGGGGAACGAGACATGGCGATGATGCGGCTGAGGCGTGAGGACCCCCGCATCGTCGGGCCGTACCGCCTGCACCGGCGACTGGGAGCCGGCGGCATGGGCGTGGTCTACCTCGGCTCCGACCGCCGCGGCCAGCGCGTCGCGCTCAAGCTCATCCGCGCCGAACTCGCCGAGGACCAGGAGTTCCGCACCCGCTTCGCCCGCGAGATCGCCGCCGCCTCCAGGATCCGGGGCGGCTGCACCGCCCGGGTGGTCGGCTCCGACATCGAGGCCGACCGCCCCTGGCTGGCCACCGCCTACGTCCCCGGCCCCTCCCTCTACAAGCGGGTCGGGGACGAAGGGCCGCTGAGCTGGCCCGAAGCCGCCCGGATCGGCGCCGCCCTGGCCGACGGGCTGGTCAAGGTGCACGAGGCCGGGGTCGTCCACCGCGACCTCAAGCCCTCCAACATCCTGCTCTCCCCGCGCGGCCCGCGGATCATCGACTTCGGCATCGCCTGGTCACGCGGCGCCAGCACCCTCACCCATGTCGGCACCGCCGTCGGCTCCCCCGGCTTCCTCGCCCCCGAACAGGTCCGCGGCGTCGCCGTCACCCCGGCCACCGACGTGTTCGCCTTCGGCGCCACCCTCGCGTACGCGCTCACCGGGGACACCCCGTTCGGCTCCGGGGCGTCCTCCGAGGTGATGCTCTACCGGGTCGTCCACGAGGAACCCGACCTGTCGGCCGTCCCCCCGCAGCTCGCCCCGCTCATCCGGGCCTGCCTCGCCAAGGAACCCGCCGAGCGGCCCGGCGCGGCCGCCCTGCACGAGCGGCTCAGCGAACTGGCGGCCCGCGGCACGGCCGCCGCCGCCGGCGGACGCGGGGTCAGACGGGGAACGGCGGCCGCCGCACCCGCCGGTGCGGCGGCGGCGCCGCAGGCCCCTCAGACTCCCCAACAGGAGAACGGGCGGCAGGGCGTACCGGGCCCCGGGCGCTCACCCGAACCCGCGGCACCGGCCGCGCGGGCCCGGGCCGGTGCCGGCCGACCGGGCGGGCAGGCGCCCGCAGGCTCCGCGCGGCGCCCGCACGGCGGCCCGCTCCCCCGGCCCGAGGCCACGCCCGTCACCCGCCGGCTGCGGGACCGCTCGCAGACCCCGCCGCCCGCCCGACCCCGCCCCCGGGACCGGCAGCACACCCCCGCACCCGGCGGACGGCCCGGCACGGCACGGCAGCGGTTGCTGCGGCAGCGGCTGGTCGTCTTCGTCACCGTGACGATCGGCGTCGCGCTGGCCATCGCGGCGGCGCAGGGTTGCGAGAACCGGAGCAACCAGGGGGCGCGACCGGTGGTCGGGCAGAGCGCGACGGCCGGTGGCAGCGGTGGCGCCGGTGGCGGCGAGCTGGCCGTGCCCGGGACTTCCGTGGACGTCGCGCCGCAGGCCTCGCCGACCCCGCTCCCGGCCGCCGCGCGCGGCACCGCGGACAGTGCGTTGGCGCCCGCGCAGGGGCCCGGGCCCGTGGTGGACTGGCCAAACCGCAGCTACCCCGACGGGGCGGGCGGGCCCGCCGTCACCTTGAAGGACGGGCGCTCGGTCGGCGGCGGGCCGCAGGTCGCGCTGAGCGCCGTCCTGCCCGCCCGGTACAAGGGTCAGCCGGCCGCGGTCGTGGTGCTACGGCGGGTGGAGGGCTCGGCACCGGTCGACCTCGTCCAGCTCTACACCTTCGCCGGGGACTCCCCCGTGGCCACCACCTCCCGCACCTCCACCGCCGACCCGCAGGCCACCGCCACCTGGCGCCTGGACGGCAGCGCCGTCGTCCGCGAGGAGCGCGTGGCCGCCACCGGCGCGATCATCTCCACCCGCTACACCGCGCGGGCCGACGGCACCCTCGACGAGTCCTGGCCCGGCGCCGGCGCCTCCGGCGGCACCGGCCTCACCACCCCTCCCCCGGCCGCCGCCCCGGCCCCACCCACCGCCCCGACGGGCTGAGCGGGCTTGCAGGCACCAGAAGTCGGCCCGGCCGACTTCTGGTGCCTCGCCCTGTGCCAGGGGCATGAGGTGAACGGCGCGACGCAGGCGGCGGGCGCATAGGAGGTCGGCCCGGCCGACTTCCGGCGCGGTGCCAGGCTTCGCAGAGCGGCTTCCGGCACAGCAGCGGCAACATCGGGCCTGGGAAAGTGGGCAGAAGGGGAGGCCGCACAGGAAGTCGGGCTCGCCGACTTCTGGTGACAGCCAGAGGTGGTGGCGGAGCCACCGGGCGGGCGCCGGGGCCGGGCTTTGGAGCGGGACCGAGCTTGGGCAGGTGGAAGGCCCTGGCGCCGCACAGGAAGTCGGGCTGGCCGACTTCTGGTGCCCGGTGAGGGTTGGTGGGCAGCCCGGGGCGGTGGTGGAGTCATCGGGCGGGCGCTGGGGCCGGCTATGGATCGCACAGGAAGTCGGGCGGGCCGACTTTTGGTGGTGGGGGCTCCGTGCGGGTCAGGGGGTGGTGACGGCGTAGAAGGCCACGGCGGCGGCGGCGCCGACGTTGAGGGAGTCGATGCCGTGGGCCATCGGGATGCGGACCGGGTGGTGGGCGGCGGCGATGGCCCGGGGGGTGAGGCCGTCGCCTTCGGCTCCGAGGAGGAGGGCGGTCCTGGGGAGGGTGTGGGGGGCGAGGGTGGCGAGGTCGACGGCGGTGTCGGCGGGGGTGAGGGCCAGCAGGGTGAAGCCGGCCTCGCGGACGGTGTCGAGGGCAGCCGGCCAGGGGTCGAGGCGGGCGTACGGAACCGCGAAGACGGCGCCCATGGAGACCTTGACCGCGCGGCGGTACAGCGGGTCGGCGCAGTCGGGTGAGAGCAGGACGGCGTCCATGCCGAGGGCGGCGGCGCTGCGGAAGATGGCGCCGAGGTTGGTGTGGTCGACCAGGCCTTCGAGGACGGCGACCCGGCGGGCCCCGGTGAGCAGGTCGGCGGCGTCCGGGAGGGGCTTGCGCTCCATCGAGGCCAGGGCGCCGCGGTGGACGTGGTAGCCGGTGACGGCTTCGGCCAGGCCGGGTTCGACGACGTGGACCGGGGCGTCGGCCTCGGCGATGACGTCGGCCATCACGTCGAGCCACTTGGCGGTCAGCAGCATCGACCGCATCCGGTAGCCGGCCGCGAGGGCGCGGCGGATGACCTTCTCCCCCTCGGCGATGAACAGGCCCTCGGCGGGTTCGCGGCGACGGCGCAGTTCGACGTCGGTCAGGCCGGTGTAGTCGGCGAGGCGCGGGTCGGCCGGGTCGGTGATGGTGCTGGGTTCGGACACCCTGTGATCTTGCCAAGCCGGGGCGGGGAAGGCCAAACGGGGGAGGTGACGGGGTGGTCGCGGGCTACTCGGAGTGCAAATATGACGGTATGGCCCGAAATCCGGGCCGATCCTGGGCTCCGTCGGCCTCTGGTGCCACCGGCGACGCCGGCTCCCCCGGTGGGCGCCCACACGGTCGGCTAGAGCTGCCGCACGCGAAGCGGTCGAGACCGGCCCGGCACTGGTCGGTGGCCGGGCAGGTGTTCGCGCTGCAGATCCTGATCGTGCTGCTGCTGGTGGCGGGGGCCGCGGTGGCACTGGTGGTGCAGTCGCACAACGACGCCGACCACGAGGCGAGCAACCGGTCGGTGGCGGTCGCCCAGGCCTTCGCCAACTCACCGGGCATGGTGGACGCGCTGCGTTCCCCCGATCCGACCGCGATCCTCCAGCCGAAGGCGCAGTCCGCGCGGATCTCCTCGGGCGTGGACTTCATCGTGGTGCTGAACAACCAGGGCATCCGCTACACCCACCCCAATCCGGCCCGGATCGGCCAGAAGTTCATCGGCACGTACCAGCCGGCGCTGCACGGCCAGGTGGTGACCCAGCACCTCACCGGCACGCTGGGGCCGCTGGTGCAGGCGGTCGTCCCGGTGTACGCGCCGGACGGTTCGGTGGTCGGGCTGGTCTCGGCGGGGGTCACCCTGAGCCACGTGTCCACCGCGAGCGAGCGCCAGCTGCCGCTGGTGCTGGGCGCCGCGGCGGGCGCGATAGGGCTGGCCACCCTGGGGACGGCGTTGATCAGCCGGCGGCTGCGACGGCAGACGCACGGGCTGGGCCCGGTCGAGATGACCCGGATGTACGAGCACCACGCGGCGGTGCTGCACGCGGTGCGCGAGGGCGTGATGATCGTCGGCGGGGACGGGCGGCTGCTGCTCTGCAACGACGAGGCACGCCGGCTGCTGGACCTGCCGCCGGACGCCGAGGGCCGTCCGGTGACCGAGCTGGGCCTGGAGCCCGCGCCGCTGGAGCTGCTGACCGCCGACCGGCCGGTGAGCGACGAGGTGGTGCTGGCCGGGGAGCGGCTGCTCGCGGTGAACGTACGGCTGACCGACCGGGACGGCGGCCCGCCCGGCTGCGTCGCCACGCTGCGCGACTCCACCGAGCTGATGGCGCTGACCGGCCGGGCCGAGGGCGCGCAGCGGCGGCTTCGGCTGCTGTACGACGCCGGGGTGACGGTGGGCAGTTCGCTGGACGTGACCCGGACCGCGGAGGAGCTGGCGCAGGTCGCGGTGCCGCGGTTCGCGGACTTCGTCACGGTGGACCTGGCCGAGCAGGTCCTGGCGGGCGAGGAGCCGCCGCGGGTCGGCTCGCTGGGCCGGATGCGCCGTACCGCGCTCGCCGGGATCAGGGACGACGCCCCGTTCCACCCGGTGGGGACGGTCCTGGAGGTGGTGCCGGCCACCCCGCTGGCCGCGGCGCTGGACAGCGGCACGCCCGGGCTGGAGCCGCGGCTGGCCGAGGCGCGGGGCTGGCGGGAGCAGGACCCGGAGCGCTCGGCGCGGGCGCTGGCGTACGGGGTGCACTCGCTGGTGCGGGTGCCGCTGCGGGCACGCGGGGTGCTGCTGGGGGTGGCCCGGTTCTGGCGGGCGGACCGCGCCGAGCCGTTCGAGCCGGAGGACCTGACGCTGGCCGAGGAGCTGGTGGCGCACGCGGCGGTGTGCATCGACAACGCCCGCCGGTACACCCGGGAGCACGCGATGGCGGTGACCCTGCAGCACAGCCTGCTGCCGCGGAGCCTGCCGGCGCAGAACGCGCTGGACGTGGCGCACCGCTACCTGCCGGCCCAGGCCGGGGTGGGCGGGGACTGGTTCGACGTGATCCCGCTGCCGGGCGCCCGGGTGGCGCTGGTGGTCGGCGACGTGGTCGGGCACGGGCTGCACGCGGCGGCGACGATGGGGCGGCTGCGCACGGCGATCCACAACTTCTCCACGCTGGACCTGCCGCCGGACGAGCTGCTGGGCCACCTGGACGAACTGGTGAACCGGATCGACCAGGAGGAGGCGGGCGGTTCCGGTAGCGCCGGCCTGACCGGGGCGACCTGCCTGTACGCGATCTACGACCCGGTGTCGCGGCGCTGCACGGTGGCCGCCGCCGGGCACCCGCCGCCGGCCGTGGTGGACCCCCAGGGCCGGGTGACGTATCCGGAGCTGCCGACCGGGCCGCCGCTGGGGCTGGCGGTACTGCCGTTCGAGACCGTCGAGCTGGAGCTGGCCGAGGGCAGTCGGCTGGTGCTGTACACGGACGGGCTGGTGGAGGACCGCGAGCGGGACATCGGCGAGGGCCTGGAGCTGCTGCGGACGACGCTGAGCGGGCCGCCGCGGACGCCCGAGCAGACCTGTGCGGACGTGCTCGGGGCGATGCTGCCGGCGAACCCGCAGGACGACATCGCGCTGCTGGTGGCGGAGACCAAGGTGCTGTCGCCGGACCGGGTCGCCCAGTGGGACGTGCCCGCCGACCCGGCGGCGGTGCGGGTGGTCCGGGCGCAGGTGGCCCGGCGGCTGGCGGACTGGGGGCTGGACGAGGCGGCGTTCGTCACCGAGCTGATCCTGAGCGAGCTGGTGACCAACGCGATCCGGTACGGCTCCGGGCCGATCCGGGTGCGGCTGCTCCTCGACCGCTCGCTGATCTGCGAGGTGTCGGACGGCAGCAGCACCTCGCCGCACCTGCGGTACGCGGCGACCGAGGACGAGGGCGGGCGCGGGCTGTTCCTGGTCGCGCAGTTCGCGGACCGGTGGGGGACGCGCTACACGGCGACCGGGAAGGTCATCTGGACGGAGCAGCCGTTGGAGTAGGAAGTCGGACCGGCCGACTTCCCACTCCGTGGGACTTCCCGTTCCGTGGGCTCGCTACCGCTGGAAGGCGGCGGCCAGGACGTTGACCACGTCGCCGACCACGATGACCGCCGGGGGCTTGACGCCCTCGGCCTCGACCACGACGGCGACCGTGGCCAGGGTGGCGTCCACCCGGCGCTGGGCGGCGGTGGTGCCCTCCTGGACGATCGCGACCGGGGTGTCGGCCGGGCGGCCGTGCTCGACCAGCTTGGCGGCGATCGCGCCGATCTTGTCCACGGCCATCAGCAGCACCAGGGTGCCGGTCATCCCGGCGACGGCCGTCCAGTTGGTGACCGACCGGGGATCGTCCGGGCCGACGTGGCCGGAGACCACGGTGAACTCCTGGGTCAGGCCGCGGTGGGTGACCGGGATGCCGGCCGACTCCGGGACGCTGATCGAGCTGGAGATGCCGGGCACCACGGTGACCGGGATGCCCGCCTCGGCGCAGGCCAGCAGCTCCTCGCCGCCGCGGCCGAAGACGTACGGGTCGCCGCCCTTGAGGCGGACCACGAACTTCCCGGCCTTGGCGTGGTCGATCAGCGCCTGGTTGATCGCCTCCTGGGCCATCTGGCGCCCGTAGGGGATCTTGGCGGCGTCGATCACCTCGACGTGCTCGGGCAGCTCGGCGAGCAGTTCGCGCGGGGCGAGGCGGTCGGCGACCACCACGTCGGCGTCGGCGAGCAGTCGGCGGCCGCGCACGGTGATCAGGTCAGGGTCGCCCGGGCCGCCGCCGACCAGGGCGACCCCGGCGCCGCGGGTGCGGTACGAGCGGGCGGCCAGCGAGCCGTCCCGCAGGCCGCCGACGACGGCGTCGCGCAGGGCGGCGGAGTGGCGCGGGTCGCCGGTGAGCACCGCGACGGTGGCGCCGCCGTCACGGCCGCTGGCCGGGGTCCAGGCGGAGGCGGCGGAGGCGTCGTCGCTGCGGGAGCAGAACACCCGCTCGCGCTCGGCCTCGGCGCTGACCGCCGTGTTGACCGCCGGGTCGTCGGTGGCCACCAGGACGTACCAGGCACCGGCCAGGTCGCCGTCCGCGTACGGGCGGGCGTGCCAGGTCAGCTCACCCGCGTCGGCCATGGCCTGGACGGCCGGGGTGGTGGCCGGGGATATCAGGTGCAGGTCGGCGCCGGAGGCGATCAGCGCGGGCAGCCGCCGCTGCGCGACCTGTCCGCCGCCGACCACGACGACGCGACGGCCGGCCAGCAGCAGGCCCACCGGGTAGGGGGTCCGGCCCTCGGTGCTGGGGTGCGGGGTGGGCGCGCTCATCGGCGGTGCTCCTGATCGGGATGAGGGTGTGGGGCGGTACGGAGGGACGAGGGTGTGGGGCGGTACGGAGATACGCCGCTCCGCGGGCCGGCGCGCCCTCGGGCCGGTCCGCGGAGCGGTGAGGTGAAGCGGCGCGTCAGGCCTTCTCGGTGACTCCGGCGGAGTCGAAGGTGGCTACATCGTGCATCGCGCGGGCCGCACTCTGCACCAGCGGCAGCGCCAGCAGGGCACCGGTGCCCTCGCCGAGCCGCAGGTCCAGGTCGATCAGCGGACGCAGACCGAGCTTCGCCAGCGCGGCCTGGTGGCCGGGCTCGGCGGAGCGGTGGCCGGCGATGCAGGCGGCCAGCACCTCGGGGGCGATGGCCTTGGCGACCAGCGCGGCCGAACCGGCGATCACGCCGTCCAGCACCACCGGGGTGCGCAGCGAGGCGGCGCCCAGCAGGAAGCCGGCGATGGCCGCGTGCTCCAGGCCGCCGACGGCGGCGAGGACGCCGATCGGGTCGTTCGGGTCGGGCTGGTGGAGGGCCAGCGCGGCGCGGATGACCTCGATCTTGCGGGCGTGGGTCTCGTCGTCGATGCCGGTGCCGCGGCCGGTGACCTCGGCCGGGTCGAGGCCGGTGAACACCGAGATCAGGGCGGCCGAGGCGGTGGTGTTGGCGATGCCCATGTCACCGGTGACCAGCGCCTTGTTGCCCGCCGCGACCAGGTCGCGGGCGGTCTCGATGCCGACCTCGATGGCCTGGAGGGCCTCCTCGCGGGTCATCGCCGGGCCCTGGGTCATGTCGTCGGTGCCGGGCTTGACCTTGCGCGGCAGCAGGCCGGTGGCCCGGCCCTGCTGGACGGCCTGCGGCAGCTCGGCGGCGACGCCGACGTCCACCACGCAGACCTCGGTGCCGATCTGCTTGGCGAAGGAGTTGATCACCGCTCCCCCGGCCAGGAAGTTGCCGACCATCTGGGCGGTCACCTCCTGCGGCCACGGGCTGACGCCCTGGGCGTGCACGCCGTGGTCGCCCGCGAAGATCGCCACGCAGGCGGGCTCCGGGATCGGCGGCGGGCACTTGCGGGAGAGGCCGCACAGCTGGGCGGAGATGATCTCCAGCATGCCGAGCGAGCCGGCCGGCTTGGTCATCCGCTTCTGGCGGTCCCAGGCCTCGCCGAGTGCCTTGGCGTCCAGCGGGCGGATTCCGCGCAGGGTGTCGGCGAGCAGGTTCTGCGGCTCCTCGCCGGGCAGCGCGCGGTTGCCGTACTGCTCCTCGTGGACCACCCAGGCGAGCGGGCGCTTCTTGGCCCAGCCCTGCTGCTCCAGCTCCGGCTCGTCCGGGAACTCGTCGACGAAGCCGACGCACAGGTAGGCGACGACCTCCAGGTGCTCGGGCAGGCCGAGCTCGCGGACCAGCTCCTCGTCGTCGAAGAAGCTCACCCAGCCGACGCCCAGGCCCTCGGCGCGGGCGGCCAGCCAGAGGTTCTCCACGGCCAGCGCGGCCGAGTACGGGGCCATCTGCGGCTGGGTGTGCCGGCCCAGGGTGTGCCGGCCGCCGCGGGTGCGGTCGGCGGTGACCACGATGTTCACCGGGGTGTCGAGGATCGCCTCGATCTTGATCTCCCGGAACTGCTTGGCCCGGCCCTTCGGCAGCGAGTCCGCGTACGCCTCGCGCTGGCGCTCGGCCAGGGCGTGCATCTTCCTGCGGGTCTTCGCCGAGCGGATGACCACGAAGTCCCAGGGCTGGGAGTAGCCGACGCTGGGCGCGGTGTGGGCCGCCTCCAGGACGCGGATCAGCACCTCGTGCGGGATCGGGTCGGGGCGGAAGCCGTTGCGGATGTCGCGGCGCTCGCGGATCACCTGGTGGACGGCGTCGCGGCCGGCCTCGTCGTAGCCGGGGGCGGCGGGGCCGCGGGGCTCGGCGGGTTCGGCGGGCTGCTCGGCCTCGACGGCCGCCTCGGGCTGCTGGTCGGCGGGCTGTTCGGCCTGCGGCTGCTCGGTGGCGGCCGGGGCCTCGGGCTGCGGCTGCTCGGCGGCGGGGGCCTCCTCCTGGACGGCCTCCGCTCCGGCGGCGACGGCGACGGGCTCGGCCTGCGGCTGGTCGGCCCCGGGCTGCTCGGGCTGCTCGACCTGCTCCGGCTGCGGCTGCGGCTGCGGCTGCTCCGCGGCCGGGGCCTCGGCGGGCTGCTCGACGACCTCGGCGGTCTCGACGACCTCGGCGACCGGCTGTTCGGCGGCCTCGGCAGCCTCGGCGACCGGCTCGGTGGCGGGCTGCTGCTCGGCCCCGGGGGCGACGGCCTCGACGGGCTGCGCGGCCTCCGCCTCGGCGGGCTGCTCTGCGGCAACCTGCTCAGCGGCCGGCTGCTGCTCGGCCTGCTCCGGCTGCCCGGGGACCGGCTCGGCCGGGGTCTCCGCGGCCGGCTCGGCCGGGACGGCCTCCGGCTGCGGCTGCGGCTGCTGCGGCTGTTCCGCCTGCTCCGGGTGCTGCGGCTGCTCGGCGACCGGCTCGGCACCGGCGGCCTCGACAGCGACGGCCTCGGACTCGGCGACGGCGGCCTCGGCCTGGACCGGCTCGGCGGCGGGCTCCTGCTCGGCGGCCTCGGCGACGACCTGCCCGGAGGGCATCTCGCCGGTGCCGGCCGCAGTCTCGGCCACCGGTTCCGCGACAACCGCCTGCGCGGCCTCGGCGGGCTGTCCGGCCTCCTGGACCGCCTCGACGGCCTCGGCCTGGACGGCGACGGCCTCAGCCTGGACCGGCTCGGCGGCCGCTATGGGGACGGGCTGCTCCTGGGCCGCCTCGACGGCCACCGGGGCCTGCTGGGCCGCCTCGACCTTGGGCAGGCCGTGCGGGGTCGGCGCGGCGAGGAAGGCGGAGATCCGGCGCGGCTGACCGGCCGGAGCGGCCGCCTCGGACGGCTCGACGGGCGCGGCGGCCTCGCCGGTACCCTCGACGCCTTCGACGGCCACGACCTCGACGGCGGCACCCTCGACCGCGGCGGTCGCCACGGCGGGGTTCTCCACGGCGGGGTTCTCCACGGCGGCGGTCTCCACGACGGGGGCGTCGACGACCACGGCCTCGACCGCGGGGCTCTCCACCACGACCGCCTCGGCGGCCGGCTGACCGACCGTCTCGGCCGCGACCGGCTCGACCTGCTCGACCGCCGCGACCGGCTCGACCACGACGGCCGGGCCCTGCTGGGCGGCCTCGGCGGCCGGCTGGGCCGGCACGCCCTCGGCCAGCGGCGCGGCCGGGACGGCGTCCGGGGTCCCGACGACCTCGATCACCTCGATGGCGCCGATCGCCTCGACCGCCATCAGGCCCTCGACCGGCGGCGAGCCCAGCGGCACCTGCTGGTAGCCCTGGGCCTGGGCGACCTGGTGAACCTCCGGCCCGCCCTCGACCGTGGAGGGAACCGGCGGCACCGGCGCGGCGGGCGCCACCGGGGCTGCCTGCGGCACGACACCCGGAGCAGGCGCGACGGGCTCGCCCATCGGCGGCCGGCCGACGACCGGGATGCCGTGCGCGGGCGTGCCGCCCTGCGACGGGCCGCGGTCGGCCAGCGAACGGACCGGCACCTGGCCGGTCATCAGCGAGGGGTCCGGGATCGGCGGGCCGGCGTGCAGCGGGCGGCGCGGCGGCTGAGCCTGCGTCATCGGCTGCTGCGGGTACGGCTGCGCCTGGGCGGCCTGCGACGGCTGCTGCTGGAACTGCTCGCCGCCGAGCACCGGCGGGTCGACCGGCGGCCAGGAGGGCTCGACCGGGGTGCCGTCCGGCTGCGCGAACGGGGCCTGCTCGGCTCCCCAGGAGCCCTGCGGGCCGGGCATCAGCAGGACGTCGTCCTCGTCGTCCAGCCCGTCCGGCTGGTCGACGAAGTGGAAGGACGGGCGCTGGACGCCCTGGTCGACGGCCCAGCCGTCGCCCGGGGCGGCCGGGGCCGGCACGCCGGGGGTGGTGAAGTTCGGCTGGCCCTGCGGCGGGATCACGCCCGCGCCGGGGGGCATCGCGCCCGGCAGGCCGCCGAGCGGCGCCGCCGGGTTGGGGATCACGCCGCCGTCGGTCGCGACGCCCTGCAGAGGTGCAACGCCCGCGACGCCCTCCGGTGCGCCGAGCGGGTCGGGCCCGGCGTGCAGGTGCTCCGGCAGTCCCTCGCCCGGGACGTGGCCGCCATCGGTCATTGTCAAAGCTCCTTCCAGGCCGCTGCCGCGCCCCTTGGCGACGCGATCCACCGACCGCAGCGCCCATCCGCACGGGCCGGGCCTGCACCGACCCGCCCCTCAACCACACGTGGCCGCCGCGCCGTGGCGCTGCGGCCCAAGTCCTTCCGGCGCGCTGCGGCACCCCGGCCCGGGCACCGCCGGTGAAGGCGGTGCACCATCTGAATCAACGACAACCCGGAGCAACCGGCACGACCGCACCGGACCCTACGGCATTCTCCAGGTCCGGCACGCGGCCCGTCGAATTGCCCACACTCCGAGCGGAACCGGATTGCACCGCGTCAAAAAGGTGACAAACCGACCGAATCGGGTGGGTCGTAGGCGGCTGGAGCCGTCTGTGAGCCACACTACCGGCCCGGCGCGGTGACCTCTCGAATCGGTGTCCGGATGCGACCTGGATCACCGCGCGGTGCGTCCGGCGGCCCCGGCCCGCACCCGAGGCCTTCACACGATCTGCTCACCCCAGAGCAGCAGTGCGCCGCCCTCGCCCGCCCCGAGCGCCAGTGCGCCGCCCTCCTCACCGGCCCGCAGCGGGGTCGACTGCAGCAGCGCGCCGTCCGCCCGGTAGCCGGCCCCGACGATGGCCCGGTGGACCTCCTCGGCCTCGGCGAAGGTCCGGGCCACCGCCACGAACCGCTCCGGCCTGCGGGCCAGCACCGCCCGCACCACGTCCAGGTCGGCGGACTCCACCACCGCCGCGTCGGGCTCCGGCAGTCCGCCCAGCACCTCGGGCCCCTGCCCGTACACCGTCTCCACCTCGACCCCGTACCGGCGGGCGTTGACGGCGAGCCGGGCGCAGGCCGAGCGGGAGGCCTCGACCGCGACCACGGCGGCGCCGAACCGGGCCGCCTCCACCGCGAGGGCGCCGCTGCCCGCGCCGACCGACCAGACCAGGTCGCCGGGACGTGCACCCAGACGGGCCAGCACCAGGGCGCGCACGTGCGCGGGAAGTGCCTCCGACGCGCCCGGCTCGCCCTCCGTGCGCCCGGCGCCCGCGTAGGCGTCGCCGGGGAGCGCCCAGCCGCGTTCCGCGCCGGGGTAGCCCAGGGGGCGCCCGGCCAGCCAGCCGGCCGCCTCGCCGACCGCGCCGGCCTGGGCGGCGCCGCCGATCACCAGCACCACGTTGGGGTCCCGCCAGACGTGGTCGGCGATCCGGTCGGAGGTGAGGACGGTGACGTCCTCCTCCGGGGTGCCGAGGGCCTCGCAGACCACGAAGGTCCGGTGCACCCCGCGCAGCATCAGGGCGAGTTCGCCCGGACCGGCGCCCGGGGCGGTGAGCACGGCGACCTTGGGGTGGGCGCGGCAGATGTTGGCGGCGCGGCGCAGCCGACCGCCGTGGGCGCTGACCACCTGGGCGTCCTCCCAGGGCATCCCGGCCCGGGCGAAGGCGGTGGCGACTGAGGAGACGGCGGGCAGGACCTCGAGTTCGAGGCCGAACTCGGGGCGGCGCAGGGTGCGCACCACGCCGAAGAAGCCCGGGTCGCCCTCGGCGACCACGACGGCGGCGCCGCGGTGCTCGGCGATCGTCCGGGCGGCCTGCTGGATGTTGCCGAGGGCGATCCGCTCGGCCTCCTCCGGCACCGGGAGGGCGTCCAGTTGGTAGGAGGCTCCGGCGACCAGGGTCGCCGCGGCGAGGGCCGCGCCGGCGGCCTCGGTCAGCGGCGTGCCGTCCCACCCGATGACCGTGATCCGGTCAGCCATCTGCGGCCGTTCTCCCTCGACTCGTTGCGCGACTCGGCGCGCCGGCTGTGCGGCGCCGGTGGAGAGGCTACCGGGTACGGTCCCCCTGAGGTCGACAACTCGCACACCTGTCCGCGCCACGGGGGGTGACCAGCGGGGGAGGGCGCCGGCGGATCAGTCGCGCAGCACGTAGCGGTGGTCGCCGTGCCAGCCGTCGCGGTGCAGTTCGGGCGACTCCAGGTCCTCCGGGAGGAGGCTCCACAGGATCAGGTCGCTGCGGCTCTCCGCGACGACCTCCCCGGACTCGCCGCGGACTATCCAGGCGCTGCGCAGCACGCCCTCGCTGATGCCGCCGATCTTCTGGGCGACCTGCTGGGCGGCGGTGTTCCCGGCGGCGGTGCGCAGTTCCAGGCGCAGGAAGCCGCGGTCCTCGAACAGCCACTGGGCGACGCCGAGGACGGCCTCCGGGGCGTAGCCCTCGCCGCGGGCCCAGGCGGCGGTGACGTAGGAGATCTCGGTGCTGCGCAGCCGCCAGTCGGTGTTGCGCAGTTCGACCTGGCCGACCAGGCGCTGGGTGAGGTGCTCGGTGACGGCGAAGACGATGCCGCGGCCGTGGGCGCGGTGGGCGGGGGCGAGGGTGCGGGCGAGCTCGGTCGCGTACTCCTCGGTGAAGGGGTGCGGGAGATCGGTCCAGGCGAGCACGAGGTCGTCGGCCATCATGGTGGCCAGCCCCGGGGCGTCGTCCTCCGCAAGGGGCCGCAGCAGCAGCCGCTCGGTGCTGATGGCGGTCTCGGGGAAGCTCGCTGCCATGCCGTCTCTCCTCGCCGGGTCGTGAACACAACACCGTACGCCTCCGTCGCGCCCCGGTTGGCATGCGGTGCGCCGCGCGCACGACGGTACGTCAGAACCCGGTCTGCCGTGGTGTCCCTGGTGCATACTGCCCGACCGGGCCCCTGCCGAGGTGCGGCGGGGGCCCGGTCGGGCGTCACAATGTATGACCGTACGACGATCAGGTCGTTCAGAAGGCCGGGATGACCGAACCCTGGAACGTGTCGTTGATGTACTTCTTCACCTCGTCGGAGTGCAGCAGCTCGGCCAGCTTCTTCACCCGCGGGTCGTTCTCCTTGCCCTTCTTGACGGCGATGATGTTGGCGTACGGGTTGCCGTCGGCCTTCTCCAGCACCAGCGCGTCGGTGGCCGGCTTGAGGCCCGAGTCGAGCGCGTAGTTGCCGTTGATCACGGCGGCGTCGAGGTCGGCGATGGAGCGGGGCAGCTGGGCCGCCTCCAGCTCCTTCCACTTGAAGTTCTTCGGGTTGGCCGTCACGTCCGCCGGGGTGGCGGCGGTGCCGGCGCCGTCCTTGAGGGTGATCAGCTTGTTGTCGGCGAGCAGCTTGAGCGCGCGGCCCTCGTTGGTGGCGTCGTTCGGCAGGCCGATGGTGGCGCCGGACGGCAGGTCGCCGATCGCCTTGACCTTCTTGGAGTAGACGCCGAGCGGCTCCAGGTGGACCGGCTCGACCGGGACGATGTCCGTGCCGTTCTTCTTGTTGAAGTCGTCCAGGTACGGGACGTGCTGGAAGTAGTTGACGTCGGCCGAACCGTCCTGCACCGCCGTGTTGGGGGTCACGTAGTCGGTGACCTCCTTGATGTCGAGCTTGAGGCCCGCCTTGGCCGCGAGGTTGTCCTGGACGAACTTGAGGATCTGCGCGTGCGGGGTCGGGCTGGCCACGACCTTCAGCGGCGCGTTCGGGTCCGAGGAGGAGGAGCCCGAGCTGCCGCAGGCGGCCAGCGACAGGGCGAGGCCGGCGGTGGCGAGGACGCTGGTGAACTTCAGAACGTTGCGCACGAAAAGTGCCTTTCTGCGTGATGCGGGGAGCCGCGTCCGGAGGTCGGACGAGGGAGGTCTAGGAGGCGACGAGGTCCTCGTCGGGGGTGGTGGCCCGCGGGCGGAGCAGGCGGGTGCGTCCGCCGCCGCGGCCCCGGTCGCCGAGCCGGCGCACGGCGAGGTCGCCGGCCAGCTGGATCACCGTGACGATGATCGCGATCTCGGCCACGATGATCCACATGAAGGTGGTCTCGAAGCGCAGGTAGCCGTAGCGGTAGGCGAGGTCGCCGAGGCCGCCGCCGCCGACCGTGCCGGCCATCGCGGAGTAGCCGATCAGCGCGATCACCGTGGTGGTGACGGAGGCCACGATGCCGGGCAGCGCCTCGGGGACGAGCGTCTTGCGCACCAGCGTCCAGGTGCTGCCGCCCATCGCCTGCACCGCCTCGATCAGGCCGCGGTCGACCTCTCGGACGTTGGTCTCCACCAGCCGGGCGAAGAAGGGGATCGCACCGACCGTCAGCGGCACGGTCGCCGCCTGCCAGCCGAGGGAGTTGCCGGTCAGCCACCGGGTGAAGGAGATCAGCGCGATCATCAGGATGATGAACGGCAGCGAGCGGGCCAGGTTCACGACGGCGCCGAGCACCTTGTTCACCGGCTGGTTCTGCAGCGCCCCGCCCTTGGAGGTGAGCACCAGCAGCACCCCGAGCGGCAGGCCGAGCACGACCGTGCAGAGGGTCGCGACACCGACCATCTGGAAGGTCTCCTGGGTGGCGGGCCACATCAGGTCCTGCATCTGGTCCCAGCTCAGGCCGCTCATGCCACCGCTCCGTTCGCCGTGCCGTTGCCGTCCGAATCGAGCAGGGCCACCTGCAGGCCCTGCTCGCGCAGGTAGCCGATCGGCACCACGTTGTCCTGGTGGCCGCCGGGCAGCTCGACCCGCATCCGGCCGACCATCCGGCCCGCGATCGTCTCCACGGCGGCGCCGAGGATGTTGATGTCGATCTGGTAGGTGCGGGCCAGCTGGGAGACGAACGGCTGCGCCGGGGCGTCGCCCTGGAAGGTGATCTCCAGCACGGTCGTACCGGGGTGGCCGGTGCCGAACTCGCTGAGCGGGAACAGCTCGCGGGCCAGCTCGGAGCCGGACTGCGCCAGCAGGTCGGTCAGCTCGCCGGACTCCACCACCCGGCCGCCGCGCATCAGCGCGGCGGAGTCGCAGACGGACTTGATGACGTCCATCTCGTGGGTGATCAGCAGGACCGTCAGGCCCAGCTGCTGGTTGAGGTCGCGCAGCAGCTTGAGGATCGAGCGGGTGGTCTCCGGGTCGAGGGCCGAGGTGGCCTCGTCGGAGAGCAGCACCTTGGGGTCGCCGGCCAGGGCGCGGGCGATGCCCACCCGCTGCTTCTGGCCGCCGGAGAGCTGGTTGGGGTAGCTGCGGGCCTTGTCGCCGAGGCCGACCAGGTCGAGCAGTTCGGCGGCCTTGCGGCGGCGCTGGGTGCGGTCCAGGCCGATGATCTCCAGCGGGAGCTCGACGTTCTGCTGAACCGTGCGGGAGGAGAGCAGGTTGAAGTGCTGGAAGACCATGCCGATCCGGCGGCGCGCCTCGCGCAGGTCCTTGCCGGCCCGGTTCTCCCCGCCGGACAGCGCCGTCAGGTCGACCCCGTCCACGGTGACCGTGCCGGAGGTCGGGCGCTCCAGCATGTTCACGCAGCGGATGAGGGTGGACTTGCCGGCACCGCTGGTGCCGACGACTCCGTAGACCTCGCCCGGGCGGACGTGCAGGTCGACACCGGCGAGGGCGGTCACCTCGCGGCCTCGGGAACGGTAGACCTTCGTCAGGTCCGTGGTGGTGATCACAGGTGCTTCCGTGGGTCGGGGGCGGGCGGCGGTGTCCACCGGCCGACCGGGTCGCGGTCGGCGGTGTCCTGCGACGCCCCGCCAGGGGGATCCGGACCGGCCACCCCTTGATCGTGGCCGCAGAACGACCGGGCCGCGCGACGGCGTGGCCCTAACGAGTCATCGACGGCCGCGGGTGGGCGGGCACGCCGGAGGGGAGGGTTCCGGAGAGGAGGGCGCGCTCGCACGGGCGGGAGCGACGCCGGATTCTCGCTTCGGGGCGCGAGGAGGAGGCACCCTCGGCGGGGTGCCCGGGGGCGGTGGCCCTCAGCAGTGACACATTCGACGGCACATGGCACGCTCACCTGCCGGCAGCGTGCCGGTGGGGGTCCAGTTCGTCGTCGCAGTCATGTGAGCCAGTAAAACAGATCAGTCGTACAGCGCCCAATTGTTCGACAGGACTGTCCGCATTGCGGACACGCACCGTGCGGAGCTGGGGAGATACGACCCGACGCCGCCACCGGGGCGTCCGGATGGTGGCGGCGTCGAGGGTGCTGGTGGCGGGCGGGGCTCGAGCGGGTGAGGCTCGAGCGGGCGGGGCTCAGGCGGTCGCGGCCAGCGAGGTCCCGGTCAGCGGGGTCGCGGCGGACTTCTCCAGGTGCACGAAGCTCAGCCGGCTGGTCACCTGCTCGACGGCGGTCTGCCGGTAGCCCTGGCGGGCATAGAGCCGCAGGTTGCCGAGGCTCCGGTGGCCGGTGAACAGCCGGTAGGCCGTCACCGGGCGGGCGTCCTCGGCCATCCGGCGCTCCAGCGCGTCCAGCAGCCGGCCGCCCAGGCCGTGCCGTTGCATCCGGGGGTGGACCACCAGACGCCCTATCCGGCCGATGCCCTCGGCGTCGACGTGGCCGCGGACGACGCCCACCACCTCGTCGCCCAGCCGGGCGACCAGGACGTGCTGCTCGGTCAGTTCGGCGCGCAGACTCTCCAGGCTCTGGGTCAGGGGCTCGATCGCCCAGTCGCCGTACAGCTCCGCCTCGGGCTGGTAGCCCAGGTACTGGAGCTTGAGGATCTGCTCCGCGTCCTCGGCCGCAGCGGCCGAGATGATCACGCTCATGCCCATGTGGAGGGGCCTCCCCAGTCGTCGTGCCCGGCGCGCAGAGGGTGGCGCGCTCACGCTCAGTATCCGAGCGTATGCGCCACCGTCAAGAGTGACGTTCGCCAGCGTGCTACCCGGGTGTCAGGTTCTCTCAACCTTCGGCGGGGCAGACGTGGCAAGGGTCACGCCGCGGGCGGGGGTGGAGCGGGCGGCCGGTGACGGGCGGTGAGCGGACGGGGCGGGCCTGCGGCGCCCGGGTGAGGCGGGCCTCCGGTCAGGGGTAGCGCTCGGCGTGCAGCAGCAGCCGCAGGCAGGCCAGGCAGCGGGAGCGGGTGGGACCGATCGAGCCGCGCGGCATGCCGAGGCGCTCGGAGAGCTCCCGGTAGGTGGGGGGCGGATCCTCGGCGAGGGCGGCGATCAGCTCCGGACAGCGGCCGGGCAGGGCGGCGACGGTCTCGCGGACCGCGCGGCGGCGCTGTTCGGCGAGGTAGACGTCCTCGGCGGAGGGGGCGGCCGGAAGGGGGGTGCACACACCGTGCATGACGGGCCCGGGCGGGGCCGGTTACGCCCGGACCGGGGCGCGTACGCGGGAGGGGCGCGCCGGTCGGCCGCCGCGCCCCTCGCCCACTGCTCCAGGGTCAGCCCTGGACCCACTCCTGCTGCCGCGCCAGGTCCGCCTTCACCTCGGCGAGCTGGACCGCGACGGCCGAGGGGGCGGTGCCGCCGCGCCCGTCGCGGGCGGCGATGGCGCCGTGCACGCTGAGCACCGTACGGACCTCGGGGGTCAGGTGCTCGGAGATCGAGGCGAACTGCTCGTCGGTCAGGTCGGACAGTTCGATGCCCTGGGCCTCGCAGACCTTGACGCAGGCTCCGGCCACCTCGTGCGCGACCCGGAACGGCACGCCCTGCTTGACCAGCCACTCGGCGATGTCGGTGGCGAGCGAGAAGCCGGCCGGGGCCAGCTCCTCCAGCCGCTCCCGGTGCACGGTGAGGGTGGCCATCATCCCGGTGAACGCGGGCAGCAGCACCTCCAGGGTGTCGCAGGAGTCGAAGACCGGCTCCTTGTCCTCCTGGAGGTCCCGGTTGTAGGCGAGCGGCAGCGCCTTGAGGGTGGCGAGCAGGCCGGTGAGGTTGCCGATCAGGCGGCCGGACTTGCCGCGGGCGAGCTCGGCGATGTCCGGGTTCTTCTTCTGCGGCATGATCGAGGAGCCGGTGGAGAAGGCGTCGTGCAGGGTGATGAAGCCGAACTCCTTGGTGTTCCAGATGATCACCTCCTCCGCGATCCGGGAGAGGTTGATCCCGATCATCGCGGTGACGAAGGCGAACTCGGCGACGAAGTCGCGCGAGGCGGTGCCGTCGATGGAGTTGCCGACCGAGCCGCCCTCGAAGCCGAGGTCGGCTGCGACGGCCTGCGGGTCGAGGCCGAGCGAGGAGCCGGCCAGCGCACCGGAGCCGTACGGGGAGACGGCGGTGCGGGCGTCCCACTGGCGCAGCCGCTCGGCGTCCCGGCCGAGGGCCTGCACGTGCGCGAGGACGTGGTGGGCGAAGAGCACCGGCTGGGCGTGCTGGAGGTGGGTGCGGCCGGGCATCGCGGTGTCCGGGTGCGCCTCGGCCAGGCCGACCAGGGCGCCCTGGAGGTCGAGCAGCAGGCCGCCGATGATCCTGGCGTGGTCGCGCAGGTACATCCGGAACAGGGTGGCGATCTGGTCGTTGCGCGAGCGCCCGGCCCGCAGCTTGCCGCCGAGGTCGGCGCCGAGGCGCTCCAGCAGGCCCCGCTCCAGGGCGGTGTGCACGTCCTCGTCGGCGACGGTGCCGACGAAGGTCCCGGCCTCGACGTCGGCGAGCAGCCGGTCGAGCCCGGCCAGCATGCCGGCCAGCTCCTCGTCGGAGAGCAGGCCCGCCTGGTGCAGCACCCGGGCGTGGGCCTTGGAGCCGGCGATGTCGTAGGGGGCGAGCCGCCAGTCGAAGTGGACCGAGGCGGAGAGCCTGGCCAGCGCCTCGGACGGGCCGTCGGCGAAGCGCGCGCCCCAGAGGCGGACGTCGGAGGACTGCTGGGCGGTCATCGCGGTGGCTCCTTCACACATGTGCGGTGGGTGGCATAAGTATGCATCACTCCGTATGAAACACAAAACCCCGGTCGAAGGGGGATCCTTCGACCGGGGTTCCGGGTGCCGCGGCCCTACTGCGCCTTGGCCTGGGCGAGTTGCATGAGGTGGTCGGCCAGTGCCTGGCCGCCCGCCGGGTCCCGGCTGATCAGCAGCACGGTGTCGTCGCCCGCGATGGTGCCGATGATCTCGAAGACCTCGGCCTGGTCGATCGCCGAGGCGAGGAACTGCGCGGCACCCGGCGGGGTGCGCAGCACGACCAGGTTGCCGGAGGCCGTCGCGGAGACCATCAGCTCGCCGGCCAGCCGGGCCATCCGGCCCTCGCTGGCCGACTCCCCCATCGGTGCGCGCGGGGTGCGGTCGCCGCCCTCGGCGGGGACGGCGTAGATCAGCGCGCCGTCCCGGTTGCGGATCTTGACCGCGCCCAGCTCGTCCAGGTCCCGGGAGAGGGTGGCCTGGGTGACCACGAGTCCGTCGTCGGCGAGCAGCTTGGCGAGCTGGCTCTGCGAACGCACGGGCTGGCGGGTGAGCAGGTCCACGATCCGCCGGTGGCGCGCGGTGCGGGTCTGCGGGACCTGCGACGTCGGGCCGGCGGCGGCGGAACCGGAGCGGGAATCGGTCATGTGATTATTCTCCCGGACGATGGTCAACTCGCATCGGCCGGGGCGCTCTCGCGCACCGTCCGGAGGATCTCCGGCAGGGCCGCGAGGAAGGCGTCCGCGTCCTGCTCGCTCAGCACCAGCGGCGGAGCCAGCCGTACGGCGTCCGGGACGGCCGCGTTGACCAGGAAGCCCGCCTGCTGGGCGACCGCCTGGACCTGGGCCGAGAGCGGCCTGGTCAGCACGATGCCGAGCAGCAGTCCGGCCCCGCGCACGTGCGAGACCAGCGGGTCGCCGAGCGCCTCGACGCCGTGCCGCAGCCGGTCGCCGATCTTGCGGACGTGCTCCAGCAGGCCCTCGGACTCGATGGTGTCCAGCACCGCGAGCCCGGCCGCGGCGGCCACCGGGTTGCCGCCGAAGGTGGTGCCGTGCTGGCCCGGGGTGAGCAGGTCGGCGGCCGGGCCGAAGGCCAGCACCGCGCCCATCGGCAGGCCGCCGCCGAGCGCCTTGGCCAGGGTGACCACGTCCGGCTCGACGCCCTCGAAGGCCTGGTGGGCGTACCAGTGGCCGGTCCGGCCGATGCCGGTCTGGATCTCGTCCAGGACCAGCAGGGTGCCGGTGGCCCGGGTGATCTCGCGGGCCGCCCTCAGGTAGCCCTCGGGCAGCGGGATCGCGCCGTTCTCGCCCTGGATCGGCTCCAGGAAGACGGCGGCGGTCCCGGTGGTGACGGCCGCGCGCAGCGCCTCGACGTCGCCGAACGGGACGTGGGTGACGTCACCGGGCAGCGGGCGGAACGGTGCCTGCTTGGCGGGCTGGCCGGTGAGCGCGAGGGCGCCCATGGTCCGGCCGTGGAAGCCGCCCTGGAGGGCGACCAGGTGGGTGCGGCCGGTCCGCCGGCTGATCTTGAAGGCGGCCTCGTTGGCCTCGGCGCCGGAGTTGCAGAAGAACACCCGGCCGCCCTGCCGGCCGTCCAGCGCCAGCAGCCGCTCGGCGAGGGCGATGGTCGGCTCGGCCATGAACAGGTTGGAGACGTGGCCGAGGGTGGCGATCTGCCGGCTGACCGCCTCGACCACGGCCGGGTGGGCGGTGCCGAGGGCGTTGACGGCGATGCCGCCGAGCAGGTCGGTGTACTCCTTGCCGTCGGCGTCCCAGAGCTTGACGCCCTCGCCGCGCACCAGCGGGATCCGGGGGGTGCCGTAGTTGTCGGTGAAGGCGTGCTGCCACCGGTCGGCGAGCTGCTCGTTGTGCGTCATGCCAGTCCCCCGGTCACGGTCGGCTCGTCGTCCGGCACGACCATCGTGCCGATGCCCTCGTCGGTGAAGATCTCCAGCAGCAGGCTGTGCTGCACCCGGCCGTCCAGGACGCGGGCGGTACCGACGCCGGAGCGGACAGCGCGCAGGCAGCCCTCCATCTTGGGGAGCATGCCGCTGGCCAGGCCCGGCAGCAGCTCCTCCAGTTCGCTCGCGTTGAGCTGGCTGATCACGTCGTCGGAGTTCGGCCAGTCCTTGTACAGGCCCTCGACGTCGGTCAGCACCACCAGCATCTCGGCGCCGAGCGCGACCGCCAGGGCGGAGGCGGCGGTGTCGGCGTTGATGTTGTAGACGTGGCCGTCGGCGCCGCGGGCGATCGAGGAGATGACCGGGATCCGGCCGTCGGCGATCAGCGCCTTCACCGCGCCGGCCTCGATGTTGACGATGTCGCCGACCAGGCCGATGTCGACCTGCTCGCCGTCCACCACGGCGTAGCGCTTGACCGCCGTCATGGTGTGGGCGTCCTCGCCGGTCATGCCGACGGCGAACGGGCCGTGCTCGTTGAGCAGGCCGACCAGCTCGCGCTGCACCTGGCCGGCCAGCACCATCCGGACCACGTCCATGGTCTCGGGGGTGGTGACGCGCAGGCCGTTGGTGAAGCTGGACTCCAGGCCCAGCTTGTCCAGTTGGGCGCTGATCTGCGGGCCGCCGCCGTGCACCACGACCGGGTGCAGTCCGGCGTAGCGGAGGAAGACGACGTCCTGGGCGAAGGCCGCCTTGAGGCTCTCGTCGACCATGGCGTTGCCGCCGAACTTGATCACGATGGTCTTGCCGTGGAAGCGCTCCAGCCAGGGCAGCGCCTCGATCAGCGTCATGGCCTTGGGCAACGCGGTGTTGTTGCGGGCCTGTTCGCCCTTGGGTGCGATCTGCACGGGTTTCCCTCGTCGATGGGGGTCCCCCGGCCGCAGGCTGGGGGAGGATGTCGCGGATCAGCTGCGGGTGCCGCGGCTCAGCTGGAGTAGGCGCTGTTCTCGTGGACGTAGTCGGCGGTGAGGTCGTTGGTCCACAGCGAGGCGCTCGCCGTACCGGCGTTGAGGTTCGCGGTGATGACCACGTCGCGGCCCTTCATGTCCACCAGCTCGCGGTCCTCGCCGACGCCGCCGTCCTGGCAGACCCAGACGCCGTTGATGGCCACGTCCAGCCGGTCCGGCTCGAAGGTGGCGGAGGTGGTGCCGATCGCGGACAGCACCCGGCCCCAGTTGGGGTCCTCACCGTGGATGGCGCACTTGAGCAGGTTGTTGCGGCTGATCGTCCGGGCGACCTCGACGGCCTCGTCCTCGGTGGCCGCGCCGGTGACGTCGATCCGGATGTCCTTGCTGGCGCCCTCGGCGTCGCCGATCAGCTGGCGGGCCAGGTCGGCGCTGACGGTGCGGACGGCCTCGGCGAACTCGGCCGCGTCCGGGGCGGTGCCGGAGGCGCCGGAGGCCAGCAGCAGCACGGTGTCGTTGGTCGACATGCAGCCGTCGGAGTCGATCCGGTCGAAGGTGGTGCGGGTGGCGCCGCGCAGGGCGGCGTCCAGGGCGGCGCTGTCCAGGTCGGCGTCGGTGGTGAGCACGACCAGCATGGTGGCCAGGCTCGGGGCGAGCATGCCCGCGCCCTTGGCCATGCCGCCGACCGTCCAGCCCGCCGGGCTGGTGAACTGCGCGGTCTTGTGCACGGTGTCGGTGGTCTTGATGGCGATCGCGGCGGACTCGCCGCCGGTCTCGCTGAGCTCCTGGGCGGCCAGGGTGACGCCGGGCAGCAGCACGTCCATCGGCAGCCGGACGCCGATCAGGCCGGTGGAGGCGACGGCGACCTCGCCGGCGCTGAGGTCCAGCTCGGCGGCGACCTTCTCGGCGGTGGCGTGGGTGTCCTGGAAGCCGGCCGGGCCGGTGCAGGCGTTGGCGCCACCGGAGTTGAGGACGACGGCGGAGACCCGGCCGCCCTTGAGGACCTGCTGGGACCAGAGCACGGGCGCAGCCTTGACCCGGTTGGCGGTGAAGACGCCGGCCGCGGCGAACGAGGGGCCGTCGTTGACCACCAGGGCGAGGTCCGGGGTGCCGGAGGCCTTGATGCCCGCGGTCACGCCGGCGGCCCGGAAGCCCTTGGCGGCGGTCACGCCGGAGTTGGGGGCGGTCACGCCGGAGTTGGCGGTGGTCACGCCGGGGTCAGGGGTGGTCACGGTGCGACTCCGTTCAGCGGAAGGCCCAGCTCCTCGGGCAGGCCGAGGGCGATGTTCATGCTCTGCACCGCGCCGCCGGCGGTGCCCTTGACCAGGTTGTCGATCGCGCTGATCGCGATGATCCGCCCGGCGGTGGCGTCCAGGGCGACCTGGACCAGGGCGGTGTTGGCGCCGTAGACGCTGCTGGTCTGCGGCCACTGCCCCTCGGGCAGCAGGTGGACGAAGGGCTCGTCGGCGAAGGCCTCGGCGTACGCGGCGCGCAGCTCCTCGGCGCTCACGCCCGGCTTGGCCTTGGCGGAGCAGGTGGCGAGGATGCCGCGCGGCATCGGGACGAGGGTGGGGGTGAAGGAGACGGTCAGCGGCTCGCCGGCCAGCGGGGTGAGGTTCTGCACCATCTCCGGGGTGTGCCGGTGCACGCCGCCGACCCCGTACGGGCTGACGCTGCCCATCACCTCGCTGCCCAGCAGGTGGGTCTTGGCGGCCTTGCCCGCGCCGGAGGTGCCGGAGGCGGCGACCACCACGGCCTCCGGCTCGGCGAGGCGGGCCGCGTAGGCGGGGAACAGCGCCAGGGAGACGGCCGTCGGGTAGCAGCCGGGCACGGCGATCCGGTTGCTGCCCTTCAACGCGTCGCGGTGGCCGGGGAGTTCGGGCAGGCCGTAGGGCCAGGTGCCGGCGTGGGCGGAGCCGTAGAACTGCTCCCAGTCGGCGGCGGCCTTGAGCCGGAAGTCGGCGCCGCAGTCGACCACCAGGACGTTCTGGCCGAGGGCTTCGGCGACGGCGGCGGACTGGCCGTGCGGCAGCGCCAGGAACACCACGTCGTGGTCGGCCAGCACCTCGGGGGTGGTGGGTTCGAGCACGCGGTCGGCCAGCGGGATCAGGTGCGGCTGCAGCGCGCCCAGCCTGGTGCCCGCGTTCGAGCCGCCGGTCAGCGCCCCGATCTCCACCTCCGGGTGGCCGAGCAGCAGGCGCAGCACCTCACCGCCCGCGTATCCGCTCGCGCCGGCGACGGCGACTCGCAAAGCCATGGCGTTCCTCCTTGGTCGTGGCATGAATATACGCGGGAGGGAAAATCCATGCAAGGCTGAGCCCACGGGCCCTGGGCTGGGCACGCGGGCCCGGGGCTGGGCACGCCGGTGCGACCGGTCCGGGCGCCGTCGGGCCGCGCCGCCGAGGGCCGCCGGTCAGCGCTTCACGGCCCGCAGCACCACGAACTTCGGGTTCCCGGCCACGACTTCGCAGTTGCCGAACAGTTTGCGCAGCTTGACGTGGTAGCCGAGGTGGCGGTTGCCGACCACCCACAGCTCGCCGCCCGGCCGCAGCGCCCGCCGGGCGCCGGTGAACATCCGCCAGGCGGTGGCGTCAGTGGTGGCCTGGTGGGAGTGGAACGGCGGGTTGTTGAGCACCAGGTCCACCGAGCCGGGGGCGAACACCGCCGGGTCGAGCGCGTCGGCGGTGCGGAACTCGGCCGGGGCGTCCGGGCCCAGGTTGGTGTGGAAGGTCTCCTCGGCGGAGGCCACCGCCTGGTGGGACTCGTCCACGAACACCAGCTCCGCGCCCGGCCCGGCCAGCGCGGCCGCGGTGCCGACCACGCCGTTGCCGCAGCCGAGGTCCACCACCCGGTCGCCGGGGGCGGGGGTGGGCAGGTGGGCCAGGAGGAACCGGGTGCCGATGTCGAGCCGTTCGGCACAGAAGGTGCCCGCGTGGTTGACCACGGTGCGCCCGGCGGCGGGGCCGATGTCCGAGGGCAGCGCGTAGCGGTGCGGCCAGGGGCTGGGGCCGGGGTCGAGTGCCGGGTCGGGGGTGCAGAAGATCAGCCGGGCCTTGCGGACGGCCAGCGAGGTGCGGGTCGGGCCGAGCACCTTCTCGAACAGCTGCAGGGTGGAGGTGTGGATCTCGGTGACCATCCCGGTGCCGATCACCACCGTGCCGGGGTGGAGGGCCGGGGCGAGCCGGTGCAGCTGGTCCTCCAGCAGCGCCAGGCTCTTGGGAACCCGCACCAGCAGGACGTCGATGCGCTCCGGCGGGGTGTCCCGGGTGGTGCGCAGCCGGTCCTCGTCGACGGCGGCGCCGGCCCGGGCGAGGTTCTCCCGGGTGGCCTGCCGGCCGAGGTGGGAGTCGCTGATCTGGACCGGCTCGTACGGCGCCAGCGCGGTGGTCAGCGCGCCCCAGCGGTCGCCGAGGACGGCGATCCGGCGGCCGGCCAGCTCGGTGGCGGCGCCGCCGGCGCTGTCGGCCTCGCCGGCGAGGTGGCGCAGCAGGTACTCGTCGGCGGCGTCCCAGGCCCGCAGCCGCTCGCGGGGGTCCACGGGGAAGCGGGTCAGGTCGAGGGTGCCCCAGGGGGTCGTGAAGGCGGTGGCCGAGGGTGACGAAGCGGGCGTGGTCTGCGGATTCATCGTGTTCTCAGGCTATCCGAAGGTCCGCCGGGGAACGGTTTCGGGCAGATACTGGAAGTGCCCGACCGAGAGGGGTGAGGGCGATGGACTGGAAGCTCGAAGTCGTGGTGGTCCCGGTGTCGGACGTGGACCGCGCGAAGCTCTTCTACGAGGAGCAGGCCGGCTTCACCGTGGACCACGACACCCGGCTGCGCGACGGGGTCCGGGTGGTCCAGCTGACTCCCCCGGGCTCACGCTGCTCGATCGTGGTCGGCGACGGGGTGATCGAGTCGGCGCCCGGCTCGGTGAAGGGCCTCCAACTGGTGGTGCCGGACATCGAGAAGGCCCACGCGGAGCTCACCGCGCGGGGCGTGGTGGTCAGCCCCGTCCAGCACTTCGTGGCGGGAGCCCGGGTGGACGGGCACGGCGAGGCCTGGAACAACTTCGTGTTCTTCAACGACCCGGACGGCAACGGCTGGGCCGTCCAGGAAGTCCCGCTCGCTGCCTGAGCCGTGTCCCGTGGATCAGGCCGCGGGCCGGGCGGGGTCGGCCCGCGGCCTGGGTAGGCTCGCAGGATGGCTGAGGAACAGGGAAGCGTGCGGGTGGACGTCTGGATCTGGTCGGTCCGGCTGGCCAAGACGCGTGCGCTGGCGGCGGCGGCCTGCAAGGCCGGGCACGTCCGGGTGAACGGCGAGCGGGTCAAGCCCGCGCAGAGCCTCCGGCCCGGGGACGAGGTCCGGGTCCGCGAGGACGGGTACGAGCGGGTCGTCGTGGTGACGAAGCTGATCCGCAAGCGGGTCGGCGCCCCGGTCGCGGCGGAGTGCCTGGTCGACAACAGTCCGCCGCGGCCGCCGCGCGAGTTCGTGGCCCCGGTCTTCGAACGGGACCGCGGCGCGGGGCGCCCGACCAAGCGGGAGCGCCGCGACCTGGACCAGCTGCGCGGGGGGCGGTAGCGGGCCGCGCGAGGAGGGGCCCTACCCGGCGGCGGTGTCGGTGAGCACCTTGGCGAGGAAGGCGTCGAGGTTGCCCACCGTACGGGCGATCTGCTGCTCCAGCGGCAGGGATTCGTCCGGCCTGGTCACCGCGGCGGACTTCTTCAACCCGCGGACGTAGAGCGAGCAGGCGAGATCGGCGCAGATGTACGTGCCGACGGTGTTGCCCTCGCGCCCGGAGGCGCCGGCCCGGCGGGCGGCCAGCAGCGCGACCCCCGACCCGGCGTGCGCGGTGATGCACAGCGAGCAGACGTTGGTCTTGGTCAGGCTGCGCCGGACCATCGGCGAACGCATCGTCACCCCGACCAGCCCACCGGCGTGCGGCGCGACCAGGTACGCCCGGTCGGGCGCGCCCTGGTCCCGCCAGCCGAGGAAGTCCAAGTCCGCCCACGGCAGTTCGGCCAGGCCCCGGGGCAGGTTGAGCCGACGGGCCTCGCCCTTGGAGCAGTTGACGAAGGACGCGCGGATCTCGGGGTCGGTGAGGGGTTCCATGCCGCGGAACCTAACACCGCCCGCCGCGCGCTGTCGCGTCATTTCCTCCCGGTACGCACCGGATGCGCGGCCTGCAGGGCGAGCCGCCGCGGAGCGTCGTCGCCGATCCGGGTGAGCAGGTCGTCCAGGGCGAGGAAGGCCTCCCAGCGCGCGCGTCCGGTGGCGGCGGCGAGCGGGTGGGTGAGGGGCTGTCAGTGCTCGGACCTAGTGTGCTCGGTGTGGGGGCGGCCGGTCCCGGCGCAGGAGGGAGGCGCCGGGGCCGGCCGTCGTCACCGCTCCACGGCCGGGCCGAGCCGGGTCACGGCTTGAGGGCGACGCCGGCGTAGGCGGAGACGTCCTGCCAGCCCTCGGGCAGTTCGGCGGTGCGCAGGTGGCCCGCGGTGGGGCGCCAGAGCGGGAGCTGGACGAGGCCGGGGCCGACGAACTCGAAGTCCCCGAAGAAGGGTTCGACGTCGGCCCGGGGCCGCAGGACCAGCGGCGCGCTGGCGCTCCGGTAGATCCGGGTGCCCTCGGCGGCGCTCTCGCGGGAGGCGAAGTCGGGGCTGCCGTGGGAGAGGATCAGGGCGCTGCCGGGGGCGAGCACCTCGCGCAGGGTGCTGACGATCTGCTGGGCGCCCTCCTCGTCGCGGATGAAGTGCAGGACGGCGACGAGCATCAGCGCGACGGGCTGGGACAGGTCGATGGCGGCGCCCAGCGCGGGGTGGCGCAGGATCGACTCCGGGTCGCGCAGGTCGGCCTCGATGACGGAGGTGTGCCCGACCGGGTGCCCGGCCAGCAGGGCGCGGGCGTGGGTGGCGACGATCGGGTCGTTGTCGACGTAGACCACCCGGGCGTCCGGGGCGACCCGCTGGGCGACCTCACTGGTGGAGCCGACGGTCGGGATGCCGGTGCCGATGTCGATGAACTGGCGGATCCCCCGTCCCGCCGCGAACTCGACGGCCCGGCCCAGGAACTGGCGGTTGGTGCGGGCCAGCAGCGGCAGCGCCGGGTAGGCGGCGATGGCGGCCTGGGCGGCCTTGCGGTCGGCCTCGAAGTTGTCCTTGCCGCCCAGGTAGTAGTCGTACATCCGGGCGGTGTGCGGGATGCCGGTGTCGAGCTCGCTCGGCGGCTGCCAGTCGTCCGCTCTGGCCCACTCCCAGCCGGTGCGGGTGTCCTGGTCGACGGCCGCGGTGTCCTCGTGGTGCATCATGTTCCGCCCCCAATGCGCAATGCCGGAATGTGCCTACTGCCCCGTAACACGCGGTGCGCCGAGATCGTATCCAACGACACGCCGTGGAAACAGCGGGAGTTCAGGTTTACGCAACACCCGGACAACGGAGTGTGTGCACGTCAAAGGCGGTGCGGCGGACGACGTGGGACGGCGCTGCCGGATCGCCGGGAGGGTCCGTCCTCTCTATGCTGGCTGCCGATGACTGCCGACCGCCGCACCGTACTGCGCACCGCCGCCAAGCTGGCCGCCCTGTCCGCCGCCGGCGGACTCCTCACCTCCTGCGGCAGCGGCACGCCCCGCCGGGCCGAGACCGGGACGCTCGCCGCGCACCCCGGCAGTGTCGACCCGCAGCACACCACCGACCCGGCCTGGAACGGCGGCGAGGGGCCCGCCTCCCCCGCCCCGACCACCCCGGGCGAGCCGCAGCCCGGCGGCGGACCGACCCCGGCCGCCGCCCAGGCCTCGACACCGGCCTCCGCGCCGCCGACCCCGCCGGTGCTGACACCGCTGGCGGCCGGCACCCCGTACGAGGTGGTGCACGGGCCGCGCACCGGCAAGAACGTGGCGCTCACCTTCCACGGCAGCGGCGACCCGCTGCTCGCCACCGCCCTGCTGGAGGCCGCCGAGCAGCGCGGCGTCAAGCTGACCGTGATGGCGGTCGGCAGCTGGCTGGACCAGCAGCCGCAGATGGCCCGGCGGATCCTGGACGGCGGCCACGAACTGGGCAACCACACCCAGAACCACCTCAACATCTCCGCGATGTCGCCGGACCAGGCCCGCGCCGAGATCGCCCAGTGCGCCGACCGGCTGACGAAGCTGACCGGCTCGATGGGCCGCTGGTTCCGCCCCTCCGCCGCGCAGTACGCCACCTCGATGGTGCGCGACCAGGCCAAGGCCGTCGGCTACGAGCACGTGCTGTCCTTCGACGTCGACCCGCGGGACTACAACGATCCGACCGCCGCCGAGCTCCAGCGCCGGGTGCTGGGCTCGGTGCGCGGCGGCTCGGTGGTGGCCCTGCACATGGGGCACCAGTGCACCATCGACGCGCTGCCGGCGATCCTGGACGGGCTGGCCAAGGCGGGGCTCAAGCCGGTCACCGCCAGCCAGCTGTGTGCGTGAACGGCCCCGCCGAAAGCCCCCCGCCGAAGCCGGTCAGACCATCGGGTCGTCGTCCTTGTACGGGCGCAGCCGCAGCGTCCGGGCGTCCGCCGCGCGGATCGCGTCGGCCCGGTCGACCAGCTCCGCCAGGTCGTCCCGCCCGGCGTGGATGAACCGCCCGTGCAACGCGTCGAAGCGGCCCCGGGCGGCGTCCACGGTGACGGCGACCATGTACGGGATCGAGCCCCAGGCCTTCATGTCCCGGAACATCGGCATCCCCGCGGTCATGTCGGTGGCCACCGCGCCGGGGCTGATGTCCAGCACCACGACGCCGTGCTCGGCCAGCGTGTCCGCGATGTTGTCGGAGAGCTGGAGCAGCGCGCCCTTGGAGGTCGCGTACGCGGTGTAGTGGCCGTCCGGGCGCAGCGCGAAGCCGGAGTTGAGGTTGATCACCCGGCCGGCCCGGCGGGCGACCATGCCGGGCAGGACGCAGCGCAGCAGGTTGTAGGGGCCGCGCAGATTGGTCTCGACCACCTGCCACCACTGGTTGGGGTCGGTCTCCCAGAGCGGCACCTCGGCGCGGTCGACCAGGCCGGCGTTGTTGACCAGCAGGTCGATCGGGCCGAGGTCGCGTTCGACCAGCCGGACGGCCTCCCGGACCGAGCCGGGGCGGCAGACGTCGGCGGTGACGGCGACGCCCCTGGAGCCGCGCTTGACGCACTCCTTGAGGGTCTCGGTCAGCGTCCCGTGGGTGCGGCCGACCAGGCCGACGGCCATGCCCTCGGCGGCCAGGCCGACGGCGATCTCGCGGCCGATTCCCCGGCCGCCGCCGGTGACCAGGGCGACCTGTCCTGTGAGCGATCCCGTCGACACCGTGTGCTCCCTTCCCGTCCCCGGCCCCCGTCTGCGGCATTCTGTCCGGCGGCGGGCGGCGGCGGGCCCGGGCGCACCCGCAGGCGGTGCGGCCTCACCCGATCGGGGGGCCGTCCGCACTGGCACTGCGCCGGGGAGGGGGTGACCTACCGGCGAGTACGGAGTAGTAACGTCGTCGGGGCGGTGACCGGTGCACCCATTCCGGTACACCGACCCGCTGACCAGCGAGCTCGCTGGGCCACCAGTTCGCTGGGCGACCCCCAGCACCACCGAAGGGCAACTGAGTGAGTGACATCGCGCGCGTCGGAGTAGTCGGCTGCGGTCTCATGGGGTCGGGCATCGCCGAGGTCTTCGCCCGGGCCGGACTGGACGTCCTGGTGTCGGAGGCCAGCGGTGAGGCGCTGGAGTTCGGCCGCACCCGGCTGACCAACTCCCTGGACACGGCGGTCAAGCGCGGCAAGCTGAGCCCCGAGCAGCGGGACGAGGCGCTGTCCCGGCTGTCCTTCACCACCGACCTGTCCGACTTCGCCGACCGCGACCTGGTGGTCGAGGCGGTCGCCGAGCGCGAGGACATCAAGGTCAAGATCTTCCAGACCCTGGACCAGGTCATCGAGCGCCGGGACGCGATCCTGGCCTCCAACACCTCCTCGATCCCGATCGTGAAGCTGGCCGCCGCCACCTCCCGCCCGGAGCAGGTCATCGGCCTGCACTTCTTCAACCCGGCGCCGGTGCAGAAGCTGGTCGAGGTCATCCCGACCCTGACCACCTCGGCGACCACCACCGAGCGGGTGGAGGCCTTCGCCTCCCAGGTGCTCGCCAAGGAGCCGATCCGGGCCCGCGACCGGGCCGGCTTCGTGGTCAACGCGCTGCTCGTGCCGTACCTGCTGTCCGCGGTGCGGATGTTCGAGTCGGGCGTGGCCACCGCCTCCGACATCGACAAGGGCATGGAGGCCGGCTGCGCCCACCCGATGGGCCCGCTGCGGCTGTGCGACCTGATCGGCCTGGACACCATCGTCTCGATCGCCGAGTCGATGTACGACGAGTACAAGGAGCCGCTGTACGCCGCTCCCCCGCTGCTGTCCCGGATGGTCGACGCCGGCCTGCTGGGCCGCAAGTCCGGCCGCGGCTTCTACGACTACACCGCGAGCGCCTGAGCCCGGACGCGAGGGGCGCGCCCGCACCGGTCTCCGGTGCGGGCGCGCCCCTTTCCAGCTGTCCGACGGACCGCGCCGGCGGCGTCGGCCCGGGCGTCAGCTGTTGATGCTGTAGCTGTCGCCGTAGACCTTCCACTTGAGCGGCGGGTTGAGGTCGAAGTTCTTGGCGTTGAGGAAGACCGACTGCTCGGTGTCGACCCGGCTGGTGTCGGAGTGCGCGGCCTCCTTCTTCATGACCACCTTGCGGGCGTCCAGGAAGGCCTTGAGGTAGGTGGCCTCGTCGCCGCCCTGGGCGGGCGTCTTCGCCTTCTTCATCGCGGCCGCGCGGATGCCGCCGAAGCTGTCGGAGCTGTTGCCGGGGCCGTGCATCACGATGGCGTCGTAGTAGGCGAACTGACCGAGCGCGCGCAGGCCGTCGGCCTTGGCCTGGTTGACCGCGGGGTTGAAGTACACCCGGTCGCGCTCGTCGTTCTGGGCCTGCTGGAAGGTCTGGTCCTTGGCCGCGGCGGCCCAGTCCCGGACGAAGGCGTCGCCGAGGCCGGAGTGCGAGTCGCTGCCGTTGACCTTCTTCAACGCGGGCAGGTACTTGGCGAGGACGTTGCCGGGCTTGAGGTCGGTGTAGTGCTGGACCAGCTCGAGCATGTCGCCGGTGCCGGAACAGAAGCCGATGATGCCGGCGGTGTAGCCGCGGCCGTCACCGATGTCCTCGATGTACTTGTACTGGGCCTTCCAGTCCAGCGAGGAGTTCTCCGCGCTGGACACCAGCTGCATCGCGATGTCCTTCTTGTGCGGGTCGTCGAGGCCGACGCCCTTGAGCTGGGCGGAGCTCGCGGCCGCGGGGGCGGCCTGGGCGGCCGCGGCGGCCGCGACGGTGAGGGGCGCGGCCACCAGGGCGGCGGCGAGGGCTATGTGGAGGACGCGACGGGACTGAGGACGCATGGGACGCTCCGATTCCTCGTTCGGTTAGGAAAGCTTCCTAACGAGAAGGAAACGCCCAGAACCGCCGCCCCCGCAAGGGTTTTGACGAAAACACTTCAACCAATCCGGAGCCGTGCAGGTCAGACCGCCCGCCGGCGCACCCACCAGACCGCCGCCGCGCACAGCGCCACCGCGAGCAGGACCGTCCAGCCGAACTCGATCCACTGGAACGGCCAGAACCGGTCCGCCGGTTGGTACACCTGGTGCGCGGTGTAGCCGCCGTCGCGCAGCAGGGACTGCCACTGGGCGCCCGAGTCCCCGAGCTTGTAGAAGTCGTCCGCGGAGATCCGGTGCCCGGCCGGGTCGGAGAACCACGTGTTCAGCACCCAGCGATCGTCCAGCGCCAGGGAGTTCAGCGTGTGCATGGGCTCCTCCAGGGGAGCCAGGTAGTGGGAGCGCACGGCGTCGGCGAGGAACAGCAGCGCGACCGAGGCCGCCAGGCCGAGACCCACCGCGACCACCGTGCGACGCAGCACCGCGCCGGCCAGCGCCGCGGCCCCGAAAGCCACCAGCACCCGCCCCACCATCACCGGCGGCGCGTGCCCGAAGACCTCCGGACCGAACCCCCCGCTCATGAGCATCAGCGGCTCGCTCCACCAGCGCAGCAGCAGTCCGAACAGCGCCGACACGGCGGTCAGCACGGCGCCGACCACGAGCAGGCCGCCCACCGTCCAGCGGCTCCGCCCGGCCCCCTGGGTCCAGGCGAAGCGGACCGTGCCGTGCTCGAACTCCCTTGCCAGCAGCGGGCCGCCGAGGAAGGCTCCGAAGGCGCCGCCCAGGACGTAGAACACGGTGTCGAGCTCCAGCATGCCGTTGCCGTACTGCCGCCGGAACTGCTTGAACCTGGCCGTGCAGGCGTCGGTCGTCGGATCGCAGGAGGCCGCGCCGCTACGGTCCAGACCGTTGTGGACGTACCAGCCGTGCAACAGCAGGGCGAGGGAGATCACGCCCATCACCGTCAGCAGCGTCAGCAGCGCCGGCCGGTGGCGCAGCCCGGCGGCCCGCAGCACGGCGGAGCGGGGCGGGGCGAGGGTGGTCGAGCTCACGACAGTACCTTCTGGATCGTACGGACGGCCCCGCGCGGGCCGGGCAGGGCGGAGGCGGTCGGCTCACGCAGGTAGGAGAGCACCAACTCCTCCAGGCCGACGCGCTGTTGGCGCCAGCCGGCGGAGACCGGCGCGTCCACGCCGCCGGTGCGCACCAGCAGGTGGGACTGGACGCCGGCCCGGCGGTCGCGGACCACCGGCAGCCGCTCGGCGACGGCGTCGGCCTCCGCGGTGGGGCCGGTGAGCATCCGGTGGCCGCCGAGCAGGTCGTCCACCTCCCCGGACACCTGGACCCGGCCGCCGGCCAGCACCACCAGGTAGTCGCAGCTCTGCTCCAGCTCGTTGACGGCGTGCGAGGAGAACAGCACCGAGAGGCCGTCCTCGGCCACCGCGGTCAGCAGCACGGCCATGAAGTCGTGCCGGGCGAGCGGGTCGAGCGCGGCCAAGGGCTCGTCCAGGAGCAGGAGTTCGGGCCGCTTGGCAAGCGCGAGGGCGAGCGAGACCTGGGCCTGCTGGCCGCCGGAGAGCCGGCCGTACCTGCGGTCCATCGGGATGCCGAGGCCGTCCAGGTGGGCGCGCGCCCGGGCCTCGTCCCAGCGGCGGTTGAGGTGGCGGCCCATCGTGAGCAGGTCGCGCACGGGCAGACCGGGGTAGAGCGCGGCGTTCTGGGCGACGAAGCCGATCCGGTCCAGGGCCCGGGGCGAGCCGGGGAGTTGGTCGCCGAGGACGGTCATCGCGCCCTCGCTCGGCAGGGTCAGCCCGGCCGCCAGGCTGAGCAGGGTGGTCTTGCCGGCGCCGTTCGGGCCGACCAGGGCGACCACGTGCCCGGCCGGGACGGCCAGGTGGCAGTCCCGCAGCGCCCAGGAGCGGCGGTAGCGCTTGCCGATCCCGCCGCAGTCGATCACAGTGTCCGCGGCACTCACGCCACCACCCCGTCCCGGCCCTCGCGCAGGTCGCGCAGCGCGTCCTCGAACACCGCGACCATCCCCCCTTCGTCCAGCCCGGCGGTCCGCGCCGAGCGCATCCAGTCCAGCAACCCCTGGCGCAGCGCGGCCCGTTCGCGCAGCGGCACCACTCCGGCCGGCAGCCCGCGCACGAAGGTGCCCTGGCCGCGCCGGCCGACCGCCAGGCCGCGGTGCTCCAGCTCCCGGTAGGCCTTGAGCACCGTGTTCGGGTTGATCGCCAGCCCGGCGACCACCTCGCGCACCCGGGGCAGCCGGTCCCCCTCGGTCAACCAGCCCATCCGCAGCGCCTGTTCGACCTGCTGCACGAGCTGCAGGTAGGTCGGGACGCCGGAGGCCGGGTCCAGGCGGAACTCGATCGGGGAGGGCTGGTCAGCACCTTTATCTAGTTCCATAGGTAAAGAGATAAAGGAGGGGATGACAGACCGTCAACCCAAGGAAAGGCAAAGGGCCCCGTCCGGACCGAAACGGTCCGAACGGGGCCCTTCGACAGGCCCTGGCGGGATCAGGCGCCGCGCAGCACCGCACCGGTGCGGCTGACGGCCTCGGCGACGGCCGCCTCGCGGGCGGCGGTGGCCTCGTCGGCGGTCAGGGTGCGGTCGGCCGCACGGAAGCGCAGCGCGTAGGCCAGCGACTTCTTGCCCTCGCCGACCTGCTCGCCGGTGAACACGTCGAACAGCCGGATGGCCTCCAGCAGTTCGCCCGCGCCCGAGCGCAGCGCGGCCTCGACCTCGGCGGCCGGGACGGCGGTGTCGACGATCAGCGCGACGTCCTGGGTGGCCACCGGGAAGCCGGAGACCGCCGGGCCGTCGACCTTCACCGGGCCGTCGGCCGTCAGCAGGTCGATGTCGAGCTCCATCGCCGCCGTCCGGGCCGGCAGGCCGAGCGCCTTGACCACCCGCGGGTGCAGCTCACCGGCGTGGCCGACCAGCCGGTCGGTCCCGGCGACGACCAGTGCCGCGCAGCGACCGGGGTGCCAGGGCGCGTGCTGGTCCTGGACGACGTTCAGCTCGACGCCGGCCGCGCGGGCCACCGTACGGGCCGCCTCGATCGCGTCCGCCCAGGAGGCCTGCTCGCCCTTGCCCCACCAGCCGGACGGCAGCCGCTCGCCCGCGAGGGCGACGGCGACCCGGCGCGGCTGGTCCGGCAGCGCGGCGTCCAGCGCGGCCAGCTCCTCGTCGCTCGGCCGGCGGTCGACGGCCGGGCGCGGGGCCACGCTCAGCTCGTCCTTGGGCCGGAACACCGTGCCGGTCTCGAAGATCGCCAGGTCGGTGTTGCCCCGGCCGATGTTGCGCCGCAGCGCGCCGAGCAGGCCCGGCAGCAGCGTGGTGCGCAGCGCCGGCTCCTCGTCGTTGAGCGGGTTGACCAGCTTGACCGTACGGCGACGGCGGTCGTCCGGCTCCAGGCCGAGCGCCTCGAAGGCGGCCTCGCCGAGGAACGGGTAGTTGTTGACCTCGACGTAGCCGGCCCCGGCCAGCGCCACGCCGATCCGGCGGTGGACGCGCTGGGCCTCGGTCAGGCCCTTGCCCGGCGGGACGTTCGGCATCCGGGCGGGGACGTTGTCGTAGCCCTCCAGCCGGATGACCTCCTCCGCGAGGTCGTACGGGTCGGTGAGGTCGGGCCGCCAGGTCGGCGGGGTGACCTCCAGGACGTCGGCGCCCGCGACCGAGCAGCCGATCTCCTGGAGGCGCCGGGTGACGGTCTCGCGGCCGTACACCGTCCCGGCGACCCGGTCCGGCAGGTCGGCGGCGATGGTGATGGTGCGCACCGGGTGCGGGGCCGCGATGTCGGTGACCCCGGCCTCGGCGGTGCCACCGGCGATCAGCACCAGCAGGTCGACGGCGCGCTGCGCGGCGGCGCGGGCGGCCTCCGGGTCGACGCCGCGCTCGAAGCGCTTGGACGCCTCGGAGGGCAGCTTGTGCCGCTTGGCGGTGCGGGCGATGGAGACCGGGTCGAAGTGCGCGGCCTCGATGATCACCTCGGTGGTGCCCGGACCGGCGGCCGGGTCGAGGATCTCGGTGGAGGCGCCGCCCATGACCCCGGCCAGGCCGATCGGGCCGCTGGTGTCGCAGATCAGCAGGTCCTCGGCGGCGAGCTTGCGCTCGACCCCGTCGAGGGTGGTGAGGGTCTCGCCCTCCTCCGCCCGGCGGACCGTGATCGGGCCGCTCACCCGCTGCTTGTCGTAGGCGTGCAGCGGCTGGCCGACCTCCAGCATCACGTAGTTGGTGATGTCGACGGTCAGCGAGATCGGGCGGATGCCCGCCTTCTGGAGGCGGCGCTGCAGCCAGATCGGGGACTTGGCGGTCGGGTCGACGCCGACGACCGTACGGGCCACGAAGCGGTCGCAGCCGGCCGGGTCGCTGACCTTGACCAGGTAGCCGAAGGAGTTGGCCGGCGGCACGTCGAGCAGCGCCGGGTCGGCCAGCGGCAGCCCGTACGCGGCGGCGGCCTCCCGGGCCACGCCGCGCATCGACAGGCAGTAGCCGCGGTCCGGGGTGACGGCGATGTCCAGCACCTCGTCGACCAGCTGGAGCAGCTCGATGGCGTCCGTGCCGGGCTCGTACTCCGGCGGGAGCACGATGATGCCGTTGTGGTCGTCGCCCATGCCCAGCTCGCGGGCGGAGCAGATCATGCCGGCCGAGGTGTGGCCGTAGGTCTTGCGGGCCGCGATCGGGAACGGGCCGGGCAGCACGGCGCCCGGGAGCACCACGACGACCTTGTCGCCGACGGCGAAGTTGGTCGCGCCGCAGACGATCTCCTGCGGCGCTCCGGTGCCGTTGGCGTCGCCGACGTTGACGAAGCAGTGCCGGATCGGCTTCTTGAAGCCGGACAGCTCCTCGATGGAGAGCACCTCGCCGACCACCAGCGGGCCCTTGAGGTCGGCGCCGACCTGCTCGACGGTCTCGACCTCCAGGCCGGCCCGGACCAGGCGCTCGGCCACGTCACGGCCGGTCTCACCGGCCGGAAGGTCGACGTACTCGCGCAGCCAGGAAAGCGGGACGCGCATCAGATCTCCATCCCGAACGGGAGGGTGAAGCGCACGTCACCCTCGACCATGTCGCGCATGTCGGCGACGTTGTGACGATTCATCAGGATCCGCTCCAGGCCCAGGCCGAAGGCGAACCCGCTGTAGCGGTTCGGGTCCACGCCGCAGGCGACCAGCACCCGCGGGTTGACCACGCCGCAGCCGCCGAGCTCGATCCAGCCCTCGGAGGAGCAGGTGCGGCACGGGCGGTCCGGGTTGCCGACGCTCGCGCCGCGGCACACGAAGCACTGCAGGTCGATCTCGGCGCTCGGCTCGGTGAACGGGAAGTACGAGGGGCGCCAGCGCAGCTCCAGGCCGCCGCCGATCAGCTTCTCGACCAGCACCTCGATGGTGCCCTTGAGGTCGGCGAAGGTGATGCCCTCGTCGACGGCGAGGCCCTCGACCTGGCGGAACACCGGGGTGTGGGTGGCGTCCAGCTCGTCCGTCCGGTAGACCCGGCCGGGGCAGACCACGTAGACCGGGGGCTCGCGGTGGAGCAGGGTGCGGGCCTGGACCGGGGAGGTCTGGGTGCGCAGCACCACGCCGGAGTCGGCGGAGCCGTCCGGGGCCTGCACGAAGAAGGTGTCCTGCATCGAGCGGGCCGGGTGGTCCGGGCCCAGGTTGAGGGCGTCGAAGTTCAGCCACTCGGCCTCGACCTCGGGGCCCTCGGCGACCTGGTAGCCCATCGCGACGAAGGTGTCCTCGATGCGCTCGGCCAGCGTGGTCAGCGGGTGCCGGGCGCCGCGCGGTGCGCGGTCGTAGGGCAGCGTGACGTCCACCGCCTCCTCGACCAGCACGCGGGCGTCCCGCTCCGCCTCCAGCTCGGCCTGGCGCTTGGCCAGGGCCTGGTTGACGGCGCCGCGGGCCTGGCCGATCAGCTTGCCTGCGGCGGCCTTGGCGTGCGGCGGGAGGGCGCCGATCTCGCGGTTGGCGAGCGAGAGCGCGGAACGGTCGCCGGTGTGGGCGACCTTCGCCTGCTTCAGCTCGTCCAGGGAGCCGGCGGCGGCGAAGGCGGCGATCGCCTCGTCCCGCGCCTGCTCCACCACCTCGGGCTTGAGGGCCTCGACCTCGACCGGGTCGTACGACTTGTTGGGTGCCGACATCTCTATCTTCCCGTGCTCCTGCTCGTCCGTGCTCAGGTGTGTGGGCTCGCCTTCGCGTCACGCCCGGCGGGGCCGGGGCGCGGGCGGCCGTTCTCCGTGCTCACGGGGAGTGGCGTCCGCGGCACAGCCGCACAGGGCGTTGCGCAACGCCAAAGGTCGAGTGTAGTCGCAGCGCGTAGCGCGGCTGCCGTCAAGCCCGCCCGGCCACCGATCACAGCTTGCTGTGTCTGTCGTCCACGCTCTTTCAGAGCATGAAGTCGGGTACGCCGGCGGGCAGGATGAATCGGAACCTGGCCCCGCCACCGGGGGCGCGGTCGACCCGGATCGAGCCGCCGTGGGCCTCCACGATGCCCTTGACGATGTAGAGCCCCAGGCCGGTGCCACCGCGCTTGGAGCCCCGCCAGAAGCGGGTGAAGACGCGCGGCATCGACTCCTCGGGGATGCCGCTTCCTTCGTCGCTCACGGTGACCGCGGTGCCTTCCACGATGCGGGGAGGGGTGCCGGGGCGCTCCCAGACGGGCGCCTCGACGACCTCCTTGGCCGGTGCCACCTCGATGGTGACAGTTCCCTCGCCGTGCCGCACCGCGTTTTCCAGCAGGTTCGCCAGCACCTGGTCGACCTTGTCCGGGTCCGCCCACAGCACGGTCAGCGGCTCGCCGATCCGGATGTCGAAGCGCTCCTCCGGGATCCCGGTGGCGACCTTGCGCTCGACGTGCCGGCGCACCGCGGCCGCCAGGTCGACCACCTGCTTGCGCAGCTCCAGCCGCCCGGCGTCGATCCGGGAGATGTCCAGCAGCTCGGCGATCAGCCGGGTGACCCGGTCGGCGTCGGCGTCCACCGTCTCCAGCATCAGCCGCTTCTGCCCGTCGGTGAACCGCTCCCACTTGGCCAGCAGCGTCGCCGTGAAGCCCTTGACGCTGGTCAGCGGGGAGCGCAGCTCGTGCGCGACGGTGGCGATCAGCTCGGCGTGGCTGCGCTCGGTGCGGCGCCGGGCCTCCGTGCCGCGCAGGGCGATCACCAGGCGCTCCAGCGGCCCCTGCGGCACCGCCCGGACGTACCGGGCGGAGACCAGCACCTCGCGGCCGCCGGGCAGCAGCAGGTTGCGCTCGGGCTGGCGGGTGCGGATCGCCAGGCCGCCGTACGGGTCGGTCAGCTGCCACCAGCGGCGGCCGTCCAGGTCCTCCAGCGGCAGGACGTCCTCCAGCGCGCTGCCCAACGCTGCCTCCGGGAGCACGCCGGTGAGCCGGGCCGCGGCCCGGTTGAATCGGACCACCCGGCCCAGCGCGTCGGCGACCACCAGGCCGTCCGGAAGGTCGTCCGGGTCGAGCTCGGGTCCGCTGCCGACCATGGGTTGCCTCCCCGATTACCCACCGTGCCGTTCCCCCCACCGAGGCAGACCCTAGCGCCTCCCAGGCCCCCGCAGTAGGGCTTGCAACGTGAGAACGCCGCGCGCCCGGGCGTGTGTCAGCCGTTGGAGCGGCAGCCGCCGGGCGACCGCTGGGCCCGGGCCGAGGCGTACAGGCAGACGGCCGCGGCGGTGGCCAGGTTGAGGCTCTCGGCGTGCCCGTGGATCGGGACGCGCACGACCTCGTCGGCGAGCGCGCGGGTCTCCTCCGGGAGCCCCCACGCCTCGTTGCCGAACACCCACGCGCCGGGCGCGCCCAGGGTGCCCTCGTCCAGCTCCCTGTCCAGGTCGCGCTCCCCCGCGCCGTCCGCGGCGAGCACCCGCACCCCGGCCGCGCGCAGCTGCCCGACCGCCTCCTCGACCGGCACGCCGACCGCCACCGGCAGGTGGAACAGGCTGCCGACGGAGGCCCGGACGGCCTTGGGGTTGTACAGGTCCACCGAGGCGTCGGTGAGCACCACGGCGTCCGCGCCGGCCGCGTCGGCGGTGCGCAGCACCGTCCCGGCGTTCCCGGGGTCGCGCACATGGGCGAGGATCGCCACCAGCTTCGGCCGGGCCGCCAGGACCTCGGCGAACGGGGTGTCGATGAAGCGGCAGAGCGCCACGATCCCCTGCGGGGTCACCGTGTCGCAGATGTCGGCGATCACCTCGTCGGTGGCGGTCAGCACCGGCACCCCCTCGGCCAGGGCCGCCTCGACGATGTCCGCGTGCCGCTCGGCGGCCTCCAGCCCCACGTACACCTCGACCACGGCGCGCTCGTCCGTCCCCGGCAGCCGGCCGAACGCGACGGCCTCCCGGACGGCCTGCGGGCCCTCGGCCAGGAAGCGGCGCTCCTTGGTGCGCTGGTTCCGCTTGGCGAGCCGGCGGGCGGCGACGACCCGCGGCGAGCGCAGGGAGGTGAGCAGGGGGGTCTCGGTGCTCGACATGGTCTCGTTCTCTGGAGGCGCTGGCGGCTGACGGAGGCTTGTTGAGGGGGGAACGCAGAACCGGACCCGCAGGAGAGCCTGCGGGTCCGGTCAGAGCTCAACCGATCTCGGAAGATCAGGCGGCGTCGGCGGCGGCCTTCGGGGCGTTCACGTCGGCCGGCAGCGCCTTCTGGGCGACCTCGACCAGGGAGGCGAACGCACCCGGGTCGTTGACGGCCAGGTCGGCCAGCATCTTGCGGTCGATCTCGACGCTGGCGGCCTTCAGGCCCTGCACGAAGCGGTTGTAGGTGATGCCGTTGGCACGGGCCGCAGCGTTGATGCGCTGGATCCACAGCTGACGGAAGTCGCCCTTGCGCTTCTTGCGGTCGTTGAAGTTGTAGACCAGCGAGTGGGTGACCTGCTCCTTGGCCTTGCGGTACAGGCGCGAGCGCTGGCCACGGTAGCCGCTGGCGCGCTCCAGGATGACCCGGCGCTTCTTGTGGGCGTTGACTGCCCGCTTGACGCGTGCCACTTGATTACTCCTTGGGTTGGACCACGGACTACTTCACGTGGTCCGTCATTCGAATGGGTCGGGAAGGATCAGCTGCCCCGCACGGCTCGCACCGGGCGGGAGGGCGATCACTTGCCGAGAAGCTTCTTGATCTTCTTGGCGTCAGCGGGGGCCAGCTCGACGGTCCCGGCCAGCTTGCGGGTCAGCGTCGAGGGCTTGTGCTCCAGGAGGTGGCGGCGGCCGGCGCGCTCGCGCAGCACCTTGCCAGAGCCACTGATCTTGAAGCGCTTGCTGGCGCCACTGTGCGTCTTCTGCTTCGGCATTTCGCCGTATCTCCTCGTCAGTCCCGTCCACGCCCGCGCGACCTGCGCCGCGCGGGCGTGAACTGGATGGATCTGTGGTGACCGGGCGGGACGCCCTGTCACCCTGGGGGCCGACCCCCGGACCTCCGTGAGCCTTGCGGCTCAGGCGCCCTGGGAAGCGGCCGGCTGCTCGACCGGGGCCTCGGCCTCGGCGGCCGGCGCCTCGGCCGGGGCGTCCTGCGCCTCGGTCACGGCGTCGTCGGCCACCTGGTCCTCGGCGGCCAGGTCCTCGGCCACCGCGTCGTCGTCCGCGGCGGCGTCGGAGCCGGGGGTCCGGCCCAGTCGCTCGGCCTTGCGGGCGTCCGCGAGGGCGCGGGCCTCGGCCATCGCCTCGGTCTTCTTCTTGTGCGGGCCAAGAACCATGATCATGTTCCGGCCGTCCTGCTTCGGCGAGGACTCGACGAAGCCCAGGTCCTGGACGTCGTCGGCGAGCCGCTGCAGCAGACGGAAGCCCAGCTCGGGGCGGGACTGCTCACGACCACGGAACATGATCGTGATCTTGACCTTGTCGCCCTGCTTGAGGAACCGGACGACGTGACCCTTCTTGGTGTCATAGTCGTGCGGGTCGATCTTCGGCCGGAGCTTCATCTCCTTGATGACCGTGTGCGCCTGGTTCTTGCGCGCCTCACGGGCCTTCATGGCCGACTCGTACTTGAACTTGCCGTAGTCCATGAGCTTGCACACCGGCGGCCGGGCGGTCGCCGCGACCTCGACCAGGTCGAGGTCGTACTCCTGCGCAAGCTCCAGCGCCTTGGCAAGCGGCACGATGCCGACCTGCTCGCCGCTGGGACCGACGAGTCGCACCTCCGGAACGCGAATCCGGTCGTTGATGCGGGGCTCGGTGCTGATGGGGCCTCCTCGGTTGCACCTTCTGCGATGCGGCCGTCGGACGGCGGTCGCACGTAGTGGACTCGACCACTGGGCGGGGCTTCATTCGTGCTGCGCTGCCCGATGCCTCTCGGCACCGCGTGCACCGCGACACGAAAAAAGCCCCGCTCGGTACAAGCGGGGCTCCACACAACCGGGGGCTGCGTCCGGTGAGGGACGCTGCGGGCGACTCGGCGCCTCGGCGCCCGTCGCGGACCGGGACCCGTCGACCGCGAGGTCGACCAGGTGGGAGACTTTCGCGGTTGCCCTCTCGGGCCTCCTGAGTGGAGCCTCCACTTGCTGGCCAGGCGCCCATGCGGGATCCCGGCCGGTCAGTCTCGAAGCTTACAGCGTCGCGCTGTCGAACGCTATTCCGCCCCGGTTCCGCCGGACTCCGGCGCGGCGCACTGCCCACCCGGGGCCTCCCGGGCCCTCCCCGCGCGTTCCGGCCCCCCTTGTACGCTCCACCTGTACCCACACCGCACGACGGAACGAGCCCCCCTTGAGCAGCGAGCCCACCCAGACCCCCGGCACGGACGACGACGCGATCGGCTTCGACGACCTCACCCGCGACATCGCCGAGGTCCCGGCGGTCGAGGTGATCACCACCGTCGCGGTGCACCTGATGAGCGCGGCCGCGGTCAAGTGCGGTCTGGCCGAGGGCGGCGAGAAGGACAAGGACCTGGACGAGGCCCGCAAGCTGATCACCGCGCTCGCCGGGCTGGTCACCGCCGGCGCCCCGGAGATCAGCAACTTCCACGCGGCCCCGCTGCGCGACGGGCTGCGCTCGCTCCAGCTGGCCTTCCGCGAGGCCTCGCTGGTGCCGGACGCGCCGGGCACCGGGCCGGGCGAGAAGTTCACCGGGCCGGTCTACAGCTGAGACGGATCCGGCCGGGGCCGTCACCTACGAAATTTCGTATGTGACGGCCCTTCGTCGTGTCTACCGCTGGTACAGCGGCTCCCCCGGCAGCTCGGCACTCGCCGGCAGCACCGCGAGGTCCAGCCCCCGGTCCAGCCGCACCCGCAGGACCGGGTCCCCGGCCACCGCCCGGCCGACCCGCTTCGCGGCTTCCTGCAGCCCCGCCTGGTCCAGCGCCGGGTCGAACACCACCGCGAGCACCCCGTCCGAGTCCTCCGAAGGCGCCAGCAGCCCGCTGACCACCTGCGGCTCGGCCGCCAGCAGCGCCCGGACCGCCTCCCGCACGTCCGGGTCCCGGGCCGGGGGCAGGTACGGCCGGTTCTCGGCCAGCGCCCGCAGCCGGGCGCCGGACAGCAGGAACGGCACCGGCCCGGCCGGGTCGACCAGCAGGGTGTCGGCGCGCTCGGAGAAGGCGACCATCGCCGCCTGCGGGGCCGCGGTCGGCGCCGGGCGGGCGTCGGCCCGCCAGCGGGTGAGCGCCTCCAGCGAGGTGAAGGCGGGCAGCGCGCGGCGCCCGTCCGGGGCCTCCAGCACCGGGACGGCCATGTCGCTGGACTTGTCGTGCTTGTGCCCGTGCTCGTCCACCTCGACCTCGCCCAGGACGGCCACGATCGGGACCATCAGCCGGGTCGGGGTCAGCGCCGCCAGCACCTCGGGCTCGGCCGTACGGTCCTGCGACCAGCGGGCCAGGGCCGCGGTCAGGGCTGGGTCCGCCGTGCCGTCGTCGTCGGAGAAGCCGGGATTCGGGATGCTCTTGCCGACGAACGCCGGGTTGGAGAAGTCTTTGCGGTCCACCCGGCCGACCCTATGCCACCGGCCCGCACCGCCCGCATTTCCGTGCCCAGGCCCTCTACATTTCCGTGCACACAGCCTCTACCCACCGGTAGCGCGCTGTGGCACCCTGCGCCCATGCCCATCCTCGTTGCGCGTACCCCTGTCACGGACCGGCACCGCTACGACCGGGCCACCGCCCATCTGGACGGGCCGGTGGCCGTCGTGGACCTCGCCGCCTTCGACGCCAACGCCGCCGACCTGGTGCGCCGGGCGGGCGGCAAGCCGATCCGGCTCGCCAGCAAGTCCCTGCGCTGCCGGGCCCTGCTGGACCGGGCCTTGGCCGTGGACGGCTTCGCCGGGGTGATGACCTTCACCCTGGACGAGTCGCTCTGGCTGGCCCGCACCGGCGTGCGCGACGTCCTGCTCGCCTACCCCTCCACCGACCGCGCCGGCTACGCCGAACTGACCGGCGACCAGGACCTGGCCGAACGGGTCACCGTCGTCCTGGACGACCCGGCCCAGCTGGACCTCATCGACAAGGCCCGCACCGGCGACGCCGAGGTCCGGGTCTGCCTGGAACTGGACACCGCGCTGCACCTGTTCGGCGGCCGGGTCCGGGTCGGCGCCCGGCGCTCACCGCTGCGCACCCCGGAGGAGCTCGGCACCTTCGCCGAACTCGTCCAGCGCCGGCCCGGGTTCCGGGTGGTCGGCCTGATGGCGTACGAGGGGCACGTGGCCGGGGTGGGGGACCGGGTGCCCGGGCGGCCGGTGCGCTCGCAGGTGGTCCGGCTGATGCAGAGCCGGGCCCGGACCGAACTGGCCGAGCGGCGCGCGGCCGTGGTGCGGCGGCTGCGGCAGGTCACCGAGCTGGAGTTCGTCAACGGCGGCGGCACCGGCAGCGTGGAGTCCACCGCCGCCGAGCGGGCCGTCACCGAGGTCGCCGCCGGCTCGGGGCTCTACCAGCCGCAGCTGTTCGACAACTACCGCGCCTTCCGGGGCCGCCCGGCCGCCCTGTTCGGCCAGCCCGTGGTGCGCCGCCCCGGCGTCGGGGTGGTCACGGTGCTCGGGGGCGGCTACCCGGCCTCCGGCCCGATCGGACCGGACCGCGCCCCCGTGCCGTACCTGCCGTTGGGCCTGCAGTACGACCCGATGGAGGGCGCCGGCGAGGTGCAGACCCCGCTGATCGGCCCGGCCGCCGACGACCTGCTGATCGGCGACCGGGTCTGGTTCCGGCACGCCAAGGCGGGCGAGCTGTGCGAGCGCTTCGCCGAACTGCACCTGATCGAGGGGGACCGGATCGTCCGCACCGTCCCCACCTACCGGGGCGAGGGGAAGACGTTCCTCTGACGGTTCGTCCGGCCCTGCCCTACCGTGGTGCCGACACGAAGAACGACGAGGGAGCAGCATGGAAGCCGAGATCGTCCAGCAGATGGTGACGTCGGGCGCCTCTTCACTGGCCGGGCTGATGGCCACCGCGGCCTGGCAGCAGGTCAGTTCGCGGGTCTCCCGGATGTTCGGGCGCGGCGAGGAGGACGAGGCGACGAGCGCCGAGCTGGAAGTGATCCGGGCCGAGGTGGTGGAGGCCGGCGACGACGAGGACGCCCTGGCGGACCAGACGGCCGTACTGCGCACCCGGCTGCGCCGGCTGTTCCGCGAGCACCCGGAGGCGGCGGAGGAACTCCGGGAGATCCTGGCGGAGTTCACCCCCCGGCAGGAGCCCGGATCGACGTACATCTACAACACGGTCAGCGGCGGCAGCAACGGAAACGTGATCCAGGCCGGCAAGATCAACAAGGTGCAGAACTGACCTTTCCCCAGCCTTAAGCGGGCCCGATGGAACACCTAACCCCGGTGTCCCATCGGGCCTTTGCGCTGCTCGGGAGCCTACGGTCAGTCAACAACCGCATCACGCCTGGCTATTGCCTTATGGTCCAGACCAATCCTACGCTCTGGCCGAGGGCCGCGATCCGGGCCGGCGGCCCCCGGACGGGCAGGCGTGTCCGCTCCCCCACACCCGCCCGGAACGACGGCCAAGGAGTCCCCACCCCATGTCCATCAAGCGAAGTGCCCTGTCCGTCGGCGTGGTCGGCGCCGCGGTCCTCGCGGTGGCCGCGACCACCGCCGGCACCGCCGGTGCCCACGGCACCATGACCGGGCCGGTCAGCCGGATCGCCGCCTGCTACGCCGAGGGGCCCGAGCACCCGGTGTCCCAGGTCTGCAAGGACCTCGTTGCCGCGAGCGGCACCCAGCCGCTGTACGACTGGAACGAGGTCAACATCGCCAACGCCAACGGCAACCACCAGGCGCTGATCCCGGACGGCAAGCTCTGCTCGGCCAACCGCGACAAGTACGCTGCCCTGGACTGGCCCCGCACCGACTGGCCGGCCACCCCGGTCAGCGCGGGCAGCTTCACCTTCCAGTTCCGCACCACCGCGCCGCACCTCGGTACCCAGACCGTCTACATCACCAAGCCGGGCTACGACCCGACCAAGCCGCTCAAGTGGTCGGACCTCGACCCGACCCCGGTGGCCCAGGTGCAGGTCGACCGGACCGCCACCAACGGGTACTACACCTACCCGGGCACCCTGCCGCAGCGCACCGGCCGCCAGCTGCTCTACATGATCTGGCAGCGCAGCGACAGCCCGGAGGCGTTCTACAGCTGCTCGGACGTCGACTTCGGCAAGTCCGGCACCGCCGCCGGGGCTGCGGCCGTCTCCTCGTTCGCCGCCCCGGCCGCGCCCAGCGACGCCCAGATCGCGGCCGACGCCCCCAAGTCCACGGTCGCCCACCACGGGCACGGCGGGGACCCGAACGCCCCGGCCGGCCAGCCCCTCCCGACCACCTCGGCGGCCGTGGGCGGCACCTCCGCCACCGGTCCGCTGCTGCTCGCCGGTGCCGCCGCGCTCGGGGTCGGCTGGGCGGGCATGGTACTCCGGCGCCGTCGCGTCGAGGCTGTTCGACGCGACTCCTGACGCCGGACGACGCGGGGCCGGGCCGGCCCACCCCCGTCCGGTCCGGTTCCGTGGCTCCCCCCCGCGCCTGCAGCCCGAGGTGCACGGCGACGGCCCGCCGGGGAGGACTTCCTCCCGGGCGGGCCGTCGCGGTGTGAGGAGCGGGGGACTCAGGTGGTGGCCGTACCGGAGCCGTCGGGGCTGCCGTCCGGGCTGCTGCCGGAGCCGCTGCCGGAACCGCCGCCCGTGCCGGAACCGCCGCCCGGCAGGCCGGGCAGACCGGGGACACCCGGGATCTTGCCCTTGAAGTCGGTGATGCCCTTCACGATGGTGTCCATCACGCCGACGTCCGGTGCCTTGTCGGCGATGTCGAAGCCGAAGTGCACCGAGACCAGCGCCTTGCCGTCCGCGGTCGGGAAGACCACCGTCTGGACGTAGCCGCTGTTGCCCTTGGCCGCGTCCACCTTCCAGCGGACCAGGTAGCCGTCCTTCCCGTTGACCTTCACGGCCTCGGACTTGAGCTCCTGGTGGCCGGTGACGTCGCCGTAGGACTCCTTGACGGCCTTGTCGATGTCGGCCTTCGCCGCCGCCTGGGCGTCGGTGCCGCCGCCACTGATCCGGCCGGTGTTCACCCCGCCGAGGGTGCAGTTGTCGGTGCCGTCCGGGCACGTGTAGGCACCGACGGTGAGCGCGGCGTAGCCGTCGTTGGTGGTGCCCGCCTGCCAGCCGGAGGGGGTGGGCAGGGTGAGTCCGTTCACCAGGTCGATCGCCTTGTTGGCGCCCGGCTTGGACTTCCCGCTGCCGTTGCCGCCGCCGGGGTTGCCCTTCCCGCCGTTGCCCCCGCTCCCGCCACTCCCACCACTCCCGCCACTCCCGCCGCTCCCGCCGCCGAAGCCGGGGAAGCCGGGGAAGCCGAACGACCCGTCACCGTTCGGGGCCGGCTGGTTGCGGGCGGCGCTGCGCTGCGGCCGGCCGTTGTCGTGGCCGTCCATCGCCAGGTAGGTGATCCCCGAGCCGGCGCCCAGGCCGAGCACGGCGGCCACGACGGTGGCCACCACCAGCTTGGACGGCTTGCGGCGCGGCTTGCGCGGCACCTCGCCGGGCACCCCGTAGCCGGCACCGAAGGGCGGCGGCTCCGGGTAGCGGACCGCCGGGCCGCTGTCCAGGACCTCGCCCTCCAGCACCCTGGGCTGTTCGGCCGTCTCCGGCCCCGGGCCCGCGGCGGCCGGGGACTCCGGCTGCGGGGCGTCCGAGGGTGCGGGCCGGGTGTCGGCCGTCCAGCCCTTGCCGTCCCACCAGCGCTGCGGTCTCGGGTCGCCGGTGTTCTTCGGGTCCGGGTACCACCCGGCGGGAATCTGCTCGCTCACAGCAAAGAATCTAAAGGTAGCCGGATAAACGCGAAATCAGCGCAACCGGGAATTCCGGAGGTTTTCGATGAGATTACGGTGAGAAGCCCCTGCGGGCCGGGGCGCGGGCCTACAGCGGGGTGACGTACGCGCCGGAGATGCCGCCGTCCACCAGGAACTCGCTCGCGGTGATGAACGAGGAGTCGTCGCTGGCCAGGAAGGCCACCGCGGCCGCGATCTCCTCGGCCCGGGCGAACCGGCCGAGCGGGATGTGCACCAGTCGCCGGGCCGCCCGCTCCGGGTCCGCGGCGAACAGCTCGCGCAGCAGCGGGGTGTCCACCGGCCCGGGCGACAGCGCGTTCACCCGGATGCCCTCCCGGGCGAACTGCACGCCCAGCTCGCGGGACATCGCCAGCACCCCGCCCTTGGAGGCGGTGTACGAGATCTGCGAGGTGGCCGCGCCCATCCGGGCCACGAAGCTGGCGGTGTTGATGATCGAGCCGCGACCGTGCCGGCGCATGTACGGCAGCGCGGCCTTGCAGCACAGGTAGACCGAGGTCAGGTTGACCTCCTGGACCTTGCGCCAGGCGTCCAGCCCGGTGGTCAGGATCGAGTCGTCCTCCGGCGGGGAGATGCCCGCGTTGTTGAACGCGACGTCCACGCTGCCGTAGGTCTCGTACGCCTCGTCGAACAGCGCCTCGACCATGTACGGGTCGGTGACGTCGGTGTGCACGAACAGCCCGCCCACCGCCTTGGCGGCGGCCCGTCCGGTCTCCTCGTCCAGGTCCGCGCAGACCACCTTGGCGCCCTCCGAGGCGAGCCGGCGGGCCGCGGCCAGGCCGATCCCGCTGCCCGCGCCGGTGACCACGGCGGTGCGGCCGACCAGGCGGCGGCAGACGATGTCGTCCTGCTCGGTCATGGACCGTCACTCCTCGGTGTGGATGAAGACGTTCTCGGTCTCGGTGAAGTGGCGCAGCGCGTCCGGGCCTTCACCGCGCGCTGGACCGCCGCGTCCAGCTGCTCGGCGGTGGTGTCCGCAACGGTGGCGAGCAGCTCGCCGGTGGCGGGGTTGCGGACGTCACTCGTCGAATCGGTCACGGCTCACATCCGTTCGAAGGAGCGGTAGCGCTCCCAGTCGGTGACGGTCCCGTCGTAGGCGGCCTGCTCGACCCGGGCCATGTTCAGGTAGTGCTCGACCACGTCGCCGCCGAAGGCCGTCCGGGCCAGTTCGCTGCCCGCCCACAAGTCGGCGGCCTCGCGCAGCGATCCGGGCACCCGGGCGTACTCCTCCACCCCGTAGGCGTTGCCCAGGCAGGGCGCGGGCAGGTCGAGCTTGCGCTGCAGACCGTCCAGTCCGGCCGCGATCATCCCGGCCACCGCGAGGTACGGGTTGACGTCGCCGCCGGGCACCCGGTTCTCCATCCGCAGGGCCGGGCCGTGGCCGACCACCCGGTAGGCGCAGGTGCGGTTGTCCCGGCCCCAGGCGACGGCGGTCGGGGCGAAGGAGCCCGGGCGGTAGCGCTTGTAGGAGTTGATGTTCGGCGCGTACAGCAGGCTGAACTCGCGCAGCGCGGCCAGCTGTCCGGCCAGGAAGTGCCGCATGGTGTCGGTCATCCGGCCGTCCCGGTCGGCGAAGGCGGGGGCGCCGACGGCGTCGCGCAGCGACAGGTGGATGTGGCAGCTGTTGCCCTCGCGCTCGTCGTACTTGGCCATGAAGGTGAGCGCGCAGCCCTGTTGGGCGGCGATCTCCTTGGCGCCGGTCTTGTAGACGCTGTGCTGGTCGCAGGTGGTGAGGGCGTCGGAGTAGCGGAACGCGATCTCGTGCTGGCCGAGGTTGCACTCGCCCTTGGCGGACTCGACGGTCAGCCCGGCGCCCGCCATCTCGTTGCGGATCCGGGCGAGCAGCGGCTCGACCCGGGCGGTGCCCAGCATCGAGTAGTCCACGTTGTAGAGGTTCGCCGGGGTGAGGCCGCGGTAACCGCCCAGCCAGGCCTGCTCGTAGGTGTCGCGGAAGACCAGGAACTCCAGCTCGGTGCCGATGTCGGCGGTCAGCCCGTACTCGGCGAGCCGGGCGAGCTGGCGGCGCAGCAGTTGGCGCGGGGCGGCGTCCACCGGGTGGCCGCCGTGCCGGGCCAGGTCGGCGGTGACCTGGGCGGTGCCGGGCTGCCAGGGCGTCAGCCGCAGGGTGCCGAGGTCGGGGCGCATCGCGAAGTCGCCGTAGCCGGTGGCCCAGGAGGAGAAGGCGTAGCCGTCCACCGTGTTCAGGTCGACGTCCACGGCGAGCAGGTAGTCGCAGGCCTCGGCGCCGTGCTCCGCGACCTCGTCGAGGAAGAAGCGGGCGGCGAACCGTTTTCCCTGCAGCCGGCCCTGCATGTCGGTGAAGGCGAGCGCGACGGTGTGCACCTCGCCCGCGTCCACCAGGACGCGCAGCTCGTCCAGGGTCAGTGGCGGCCGGGGCCGCGAACCCCCGGGGGCGTTCTCGGGCATGGCGTTCTCGGGCATGCCGAAACCCTCCTCCTCCACGATCACTCTTCGAGATCAAGCGGTCACAGCGAACCGTACGGCCTGCGGCTCACGGGGCGGAAGAGGGCGGACGGGTGTGGCGCGCCGACGTGCGTGATTGACGAAGTACCGGACGGTACGGGGGGAGAATGCGCGCCATGGATCGCAGGCCTTTCATCGGTGTCAGCACCTACCTGGTGGACGCGAGTTGGAGCGACTGGCGCGGCCGTCGCGTCGCCCTGGTGCCGGAGCGGTACACCGCCTACGTGCAGGACTCCGGCGGGATCGCCGTCCTGCTCCCGCCCGACGCCCCCGAGCGCGCCCCCGAGGCGCTGGCCCGGCTCGACGCCCTCGTCATCGCCGGCGGACCGGACATCGACCCGGCGTACTACGGGGAACCCGCCCACCCGTTGACGGACGTCGACTCGCCGGAACGCGACGTCTGGGAGGTCGCCCTGCTGCGCGGCGCCCTGGCGGCGGGCATGCCGGTGCTGGGGATCTGCCGGGGCATGCAGGTGCTGAACGTGGTCTGCGGCGGGACGCTGGTGCAGCACCTGCCGGACGTCCTCGACGTGGACGTCCACGCGGGCACGCCGGGGTGCTACGGCGCCCACCTGGTACGGCCGGTGCCGGGCACGCTGGTCGGCGGGCTGCTGCCGGAGACCGAGCTGGAGGTGCCGACCTTCCACCACCAGGCCGTCGACCGCCTCGGCACCGGCCTGCGGGTCAGCGCCCTCGCCCCGGACGGCACGGTGGAGGCCGTCGAGGGCCCCGGCTTCACCGTCGGCGTCCAGTGGCACCCCGAACAGGGCACCGACCTCCGCCTCATGCAGGCCCTCGTCCGCGCCGCCACGGCCGCCTCGCTGGACGCGATCACCCTCGCCTGAAAGGGCGATGAACGCCCTTGCGCCAAGCGGTAGTAGGGCGCGGGCCGGCCCCGTCTCGTAGGCGTCCCCGACCAGGGCCGGTGCCACCGGCGACCCGGGCTCGGGGCGGGCGGCGCAGCGGCGATCGGATGCCGTCCGAGCGGCAACGACAACGGTCACCAGTACAACCTTTGGATCTTTGTCGATTCTGCGGTTCACTTCGAGTGCGGGGCGATCGCGCCCCGTCACCTCCACCCGTGCGTCCAGAGAGGACTTCGATGGCCGGGCACGAGCATTCCCACGATGATCATGCACATGACCACCAGAACCCGCAGGACCACGGCAACGGAAACACGGGTCACGGCAGCCACGCGCACGGCCACGGGGGTCACGGCGGCCACTCGCACGGCGGCCACGGGGGCCACTCGCACGGCGTCGCCGCCGACGCCGATCGCCGCTGGCTGGTCAGCGCCCTGACCCTGATCCTCGTCTTCATGGCCGGCGAGGTCGTGGTCGGCTTCGCCGCCCAGTCCCTGGCCCTGATCTCCGACGCGGCGCACATGCTCACCGACGCCGCCTCGATCGTGCTCGCCCTGGTCGCCATGCGGCTCTCCGCCCGCCCGGCCCGCGGCGGCTACACCTACGGGCTCAAGCGCGCCGAGATCCTCTCCGCCCAGGCCAACGGCGTCACCCTGCTGATCCTCTCCGCCTGGCTCGGCTACGAGGCGATCACCCGGCTGATCAGCCCGCCCGAGGTCACCGGTTCGCTGGTGCTGGTCACCGCGCTGATCGGGATCGTGGTCAACCTGGCCGCCACCTGGTGCATGTCCAAGGCCAACCGCAGTTCGCTGAACGTCGAGGGCGCCTTCCAGCACGTGCTCACCGACCTGTACGCCTTCATCGCCACCGCCGTGGCCGGTGCGGTCGTGCTGACCACCGGCTTCGCCCGGGCCGACGCGATCGCCTCGCTGATCGTGGTGGCGCTGATGCTCAAGGCGGGCATCGGGCTGGTCCGGGACTCCGGGCGGATCTTCCTGGAGGCCGCCCCGGCCGGGATCGACCCGGACGCGGTGGCCGACCGGCTGGTCACCGAGCCGCTGGTCGAGGAGATCCACGACCTGCACATCTGGGAGATCACCTCCAACCAGCCGGCCCTGTCGGCGCACATCCTGGTGACCCCCGGCGGCGACTGCCACGCCGTGCGGCGCGAACTGCAGCGCCGACTGGCGAAGGAGTACGGCATCACCCACAGCACCCTCCAGGTCGACCACGTCGGCGAGGACGAGGCGGGCGCGCTGCTGCAGATCGCCGGCCCGGGCAACTCGGCCGCCGAGCACTGCGCCGACGCCCACGGCCCGGTGCACCGCGCCGGCCCGCACGAGCACTGAGACCACCGTCCGTCGGCGCGGTGCGGCATGATCTGACTCGTGACCGCACCGCGACTGATGCTGCTCGACTCCGCCAGCCTGTACTTCCGGGCCTACTACGGCGTACCGGACTCCCTGCGCTCACCGCAGGGGGAACCGGTCAACGCCGTCCGCGGCCTGCTGGACTTCATCGCCCGGCTGGTCCACGACCACCGGCCGGACGAACTCGTCGCCTGCATGGACGCCGACTGGCGCCCCCAGTGGCGGGTGGACCTCGTCCCCTCGTACAAGACCCACCGGGTCGCCGAGGCCGCCGTGGACGGCGAGGAGGAGGTCCCGGACACCCTCGCCCCGCAGGTGCCGGTGATCGAGCAGGTGCTGGACGCCCTCGGCATCGCCCGGGTCGGCTCCCCCGGCTACGAGGCGGACGACGTGATCGGCACCCTCACCGCCCGCGCCGCGGGCCCGGTGCAGATCGTCACCGGGGACCGCGACCTCTTCCAACTCGTCGACGACGAGCGGCAGATCACCGTGCTGTACCCGGTCAAGGGCATGGGCAACCTCCAGGTCACCGACGACGCGGTGCTGCTGGAGAAGTACGGCGTGCGCGGCGACCGGTACGCCGACATGGCCGCCCTGCGCGGCGACCCGTCCGACGGCCTGCCCGGCGTCAAGGGCATCGGTGAGAAGACCGCCGCCCAGCTGATCAACGAGTACGGCGACCTGGCCGCGATCCGCGCCGCCGCCCTGGACGTCGGCTCCCGCCTCACCCCGGCCCGCCGCCGCAACATCGTCGAGGGCGCCGCCTACCTGGACGTCGCCCCCACCGTCGTCCGCGTCGCCACCGACGCCCCCCTCCCGGACTTCGACCCCACCCTCCCCCGCGAGCCCGCCGACCCGATGACCCTGGAACACCTCTCCGCCCGCTGGGGCCTCGGCACCTCCCTCACCCGCCTCCTGGAGTCCCTCGCCACCCGCTGAGGTACGGTTCGGGGAAACTGATGATCAGTTGTGTTCCGAATTCGGGGGTCCCTTTGAACACCAGCTCCATCAAGCGGCGCGGCGCGTTCCTGCTCGCGGCCGCCGCCCTGGCCACCGTCGGCGTCGCCGGCACCGCCCAGGCGGTGCCCAACTCCGGCTCGCTGTGGGTCGGTTACGGCAAGAGCAACACCTACGCCAGCGTGAAGTGCGTGCAGCAGATCTCCAACAGCCTGCACTACCAGACCGGTTACCACACCATCACGGTGGACGGCTCGTTCGGCCAGGACACCTACGGGGCGGTCGTCGCGATCCAGAAGTGGGCGGGTCTGGACCCGGACGGCGTCGTCGGCCCGCGGACCGGCGACGTCATGGTCGAGACGACCAAGGACTACTACGGCTGCTACTCCGCCCTGCCCACCCTCAAGTAGCACCGGGCAAGTAGGGCCGGCGCACGTAGCGCCGGGACGCGGCACGACAGGGGCCCGCGCGTTCGGTGTCGAACGTGCGGGCCCCTTCGCGTCGCCGGGGGCTCAGCCCACCGAGGAGTAGGCGATGATGCCGCGGCGCAGGCCGTCGACGGCCTTGCGGGCGGTCCTGCGGAGTTCGGCGTCCTCGCCGGCCGCGTCCTGGATCTGGCCGAGGACGTCGATCAGCTGCTTGGTCCAGCGGACGAAGTCGCCGGCCGGCATGTCGGCGTCGCGCAGGACCTGGTCCAGGCTGTGGCCGAGCGCCCAGCGGTAGGCGGCCCAGGCGAAGCCGAGGTCGGGTTCGCGCTGGCCGACGCCTTCGGCGGTGTTGATCCGGTGCTGCTCCTCCAGGGCGTCCAGGTGGCCCCAGATCCGGACCATCTGGCCGAGGGCCTCCTTGGCCGCGCCCTCCGGCACCCGGGGGGCGCCGGCGTCGTCGGCCTGGCGCGCCTCGAAGACCAGCGCCGAGGCGCAGGCGGCGAGTTCGGCGGCGGCGAGGCCGCTCCAGACGCCCTCGCGGATGCACTCGGAGGCGAGCAGGTCGAGCTCGCCGTAGAGCCGGCCGAGCCGCTTGCCGTCGTCGGTGACGGTGTCGCCGCTGAGGTAGCCGAGGTCGGTGAGCAGGCCGCAGACCCGGTCGAAGGTGCGGGCGATGGTGTGGGTGCGGGAGCGCATCCGGCGTTCCAGCAGTTCGGTGTCGCGGTGCAGCCGGTGGTAGCGCTCGGCCCAGCGGGCGTGGTCCTCGCGGTCGGTGCAGCCGTGGCAGGGGTGCTGGCGCAGTTCGGTGCGCAGCCGGGTGATCTCCGGGTCGTCGGCGGCGGCCGCGCGGCCGCGCCGGAACCGCTCGGGCTCCAGGTGGCCGGCCTTGGTGCGCAGCGCGGAGGCGAGGTCGCGCCGGGACTGCGGGCTGCGCGGGTTGAAGGACTTGGGGATGCGGACGCGTTCGAGGGCGACCACCGGGTGCGGGAAGTCGATCATCGCGAGCCGCTTGACCTGCCGCTCGGCGGTGAGCACCACCGGGCGCGGGCCGTCCTGGTAGTCGGGGTGGCGCGGGCCGCCCCGGCCGGAGCGGCTGACCGGCGGCAGGCCCGGGTCGAGGACCAGGGCGAGGCCGGCGAACTTGCCGGTGGGGACGTGGATGACGTCACCCGGCTTGAGCTGCTCGATCGATTCGATGGCGGCGGCGCGGCGCTGGCTGCTGCCCTCGCGGGCCAGCTCGTTCTCGCGGTCCTTGAGCCGGCGGCGCAGCTCCATGTACTCGTCGAAGTCGCCGAGGTGGCAGGTCATCGACTCGCGGTAGCCGTCCAGCCCCTCCTCGTTGCGCTGCACCTGGCGGGCGATGCCGACGACCGAGCGGTCCGCCTGGAACTGGGCGAAGGAGGTCTCCAGCAGTTCGCGGGAGCGGTGCCGGCCGAACTGGGAGACCAGGTTGACGGCCATGTTGTAGGAGGGCCGGAACGAGGACTTGAGCGGGTAGGTGCGGGTGCCGGCCAGGCCGGCCAGCGCCTCCGGGTCGAGGCCGCGCTGCCAGAGCACCACGGCGTGGCCCTCGACGTCGATGCCGCGCCGCCCGGCCCGGCCGGTGAGCTGGGTGTACTCACCGGGGGTGATGTCGGCGTGGGTCTCGCCGTTCCACTTGACCAGCTTCTCCATGACCACCGAGCGGGCGGGCATGTTGATGCCGAGCGCCAGGGTCTCGGTCGCGAAGACGGCCTTGACCAGGCCCTTCACGAAGAGCTCCTCGACCACTTCCTTGAACCGCGGCAGCATCCCGGCGTGGTGGGCGGCGATGCCGCGCTCCAGCCCGTCCAGCCACTCGAAGTAGCCGAGGACGTGCAGGTCCTCGTCGGGGATGTCGGCGCAGCGCTCCTCGACGATCGACCGGACCAGGGCGCGGTCGGAGTCCTTGTTGAGCCGCAGGCCGGAGCTGAGGCACTGCTGCACGGCGGCCTCGCAGCCGGCCCGGCTGAAGATGAACGTGATCGCGGGCAGCAGGCCCTCGGCGTCGAGCCGGTCGATGACGTCGACCCGGCCCGGCGTCCAGACCTTGCCGGGACGGCCGTTGGGCATGGAGCGGCCCCGGCCGCGGCCGAAGCGGTCGCGCGGGTTGCGGTCGAGCTCGGAGCGGGCGAGCCGGACCAGCTCGGGGTTGACGGCCTTGCCGGGGTTCTTGAGGCTGTGCTTGGGGCGGCCGTCCCGGTCGGGGTCGGCGAACAGGTCGTACATCCGGTTGCCGGCCATCACGTGCTGCCACAGCGGGACGGGGCGGGTCTCGGAGACGATCACCTTGGTGCCGCCGCGGACGGTGTCCAGCCAGTCGCCGAACTCCTCGGCGTTGGAGACGGTCGCGGAGAGCGAGACGAGGGTGACCGACTCGGGGAGGTGGATGATGACCTCCTCCCAGACGGCGCCGCGGAAGCGGTCGGCGAGGTAGTGCACCTCGTCCATCACGACGTAGCCGAGGCCGTCGAGGGTGCTGGAGCCCGCGTAGAGCATGTTGCGGAGCACCTCGGTGGTCATCACCACCACGGGGGCGTCGCCGTTGACGGTGTTGTCACCGGTGAGCAGGCCGACCTTGGCGGCGCCGTAGCGCTTGACCAGGTCCCCGTACTTCTGGTTGGAGAGCGCCTTGATCGGCGTGGTGTAGAAGCACTTGCGGCCGGCCTGGAGGGCCAGGTGCACGGCGAACTCGCCGACGATGGTCTTCCCGGAGCCGGTGGGGGCGGCCACCAGGACGCCGGAGCCGGCCTCCAGCGTCTCGCAGGCCTCCACCTGGAAGTCGTCCAGCGGGAAGTCGTACAGCTGCTGGAAGCCGTACAGGGCGGTGGCCTGCTCCTTGGCCCGTCGACGGCTGGCCGCGTACGCCTCGGCGGGGCTGAGCTCCTGGACTTCCTGGGGCTCTGGATCGGGGGTGTTCATCGCCGTCCGGGTGTGGTTGGTGTGATCTCGCATCTCAGCGAGAGGTTACCCGGGAGGAGTGACATCGATAGCACCGTTTTCCGAGCCAGGAGATCACTCCTCTCTCAGATCCATAGTTGCAAATGTCTTCAAGTGATCAGGGTCGGGCCAGATCCGAGCGACTCCGGTCATTCCCGGTGGAGTCCGGGATCCGCTCCCTACCTTCGTGAGCCAGGGCCGTGAGCCACGGCCACCGACTCACGGGAGGACCGCCACGATGGCGAACCTGGAGACGTCCCTCAAGGAAGCCATGTCGATCGACGGCGCGATCGGCGTCGCCCTGGTCGACTACGGCAGCGGCATGGCCCTCGGCACCCTCGGGGACGGCGGCGAACTGGACCTCAACGTCGCCGCGGCCGGCAACACCGACGTGGTCCGCGCCAAGATGCGGGCGATGGAGGCGCTCAACCTGCTCGACAACGAGATCGAGGACATCCTGATCACGCTGACGCACCAGTACCACATGGTCCGGCCGATCACGACGCCCACCGGGCGCGGGCTGTTCCTCTTCCTGGTGCTCCACCGCAACCGTTCCAACCTCGCGATGGCCCGCCACCGGCTCAAGCAGATCGAGCTCTCGCTGGAGATCTGAGCCCGCCGAGACCAGGAGAGGGGGGCCTCGTGACGATGGGGGCACCTCCCGGCCGAAGGCTGGGGGAGCTGTACCAGGCCAAGGCCGAGTTCTTCCGGATGCTCGGCCATCCCGTCCGGATCCGGGTGCTGGAGCTGCTGCAGGCCGGCCCGACACCCGTCCGCGGCCTGCTCGCCGAACTGCAGGTGGAGCCCTCCAGCCTGTCCCAGCAGCTCGCGGTGCTGCGCCGGTCCGGCATCGTCACCGCCACCCGGGACGGCAGCACCGTGGTCTACGCGCTGGCCGGCGGCGACGTCGCCGACCTGCTGCGAGCAGCCCGGCGGATCCTCACCGGGCTGCTCGTCGACCGCGACCCGCTGCTCGCGGAACTGCGGGCGGCGGGCGACCAGGGGCCGGCCGGCCCCGCGCCCACTCCTCGAACAACCGCTTGAGCAGCCCCGCGCCTACTCCTTGAACAGTTCCACCAGCGCGTCCGCGAGCCGCTCGTAGTCCGCCGCCCGGTTGTACAGCTGGGCGCTCACCCGCAGCACGGCGCCCTCGGGCCCGGGTCGGACGGCGACCCGGATCCGGTGCCGCCGCCACAGCTCGGCCAGCAGCGCCAGGTACTGCGGCTCGGTGTCGCCGTACCCCGCCGGCAGCCGTACGGTGCGCATCCACACCCCGGGCGTCGCGGGCAGCGCCCGCAGGCCCACCCGCTCGACCAGCACCCGCTGGCCGTACGCGGCGAGCGCGGCGTTGTGGGCGGCGACCGCCTCGACGCCCAGCTCGCGCAGCAGCTCGAAGCCGGCCGGGGCGGCCAGCCACGGGGTGTAGTCGCAGGTGCCGCGCCACTCGACGTTGGCCGGGAAGCCCCGGTGGTGCTCCCAGGACAGCGCGAGCGGGCGCACCCGGGCGGTCCACTCGGGGCGGACGGACAGCACCCCGCTGGCGCGCGGGGCGAAGGCCCACTTGTGCAGGTTGCCGAACCAGAAGTCGGCGTTCGGGTCGACCGGCTCGGGCAGCATCCCGGGGGCGTGGGCGCCGTCCACCACCGTGGTCACCCCGCGTCCGCGCAGCTCGGCGACCAGGGCCGGGGAGGCCACCGTACGGGCGGTGAGCGAGGTGATCCGGTCCAGGACGGCGACGGTGGTGCGGTCGTCCACGGCGGCGAGCACCGCGGCCCGGACGGCGGCCTCGTCCGGGGCGTCCAGCGGCACCCGGGCGACCACCAGCTCGGCGCCGGTCTCGGCGGCCCTGCGGGCGGCGGCCTGGGTGACGGCGCCGTAGCCGTGGTCGGTGACCAGGATCCGGTCCCCGGGGGCGAACGGGATGCTGTCCAGGGCGATCGCGGCCGCCTCGGTGACATTGGCGACCAGGGCCAGCCGCTCCGGGTCGGTGGCCAGTTCGGCGGCGATCCGCACCCGGGCACCGGCGATCCGGGCCGGCAGGTCGGCGAAGAAGCCGTCCGGGTCCAGCTCGTGCTCGGTGCGCAGCTCCTGCTGCACCCGCTGCACCGGGACCGGCACGGCGCCGAAGGAGCCGTGGTTGAGGTGCGCGGCCTGCGGCGAGACGCTGAACAGGCCCTCGGCGGCGGGCAGCGGGGCCGGGGGCTCGGCGGTGCTCAGGTCGTCGACCACGACGGGTACTCCCTCTGGTGATGTGTGACATTGCATGCGCCAGGCTACGGCCCGACCCCTGTTCCGTACACGTCTTCGGGACGATCCGTTGAGTTCCCGCCATTGAGTTCCCGCCGGACGACCTGGGAAACTCCGCCTGACCACCGCCCGGCCGGGCCGCCCGGCGAACGGGCAGAGCGGAATGAACGGGGAGGGCACGGGATGAGGATCGAAAGACCGGGACCGGTCGGGCAGCGGCAGTGGACCCCGCTGACCATGGCCAACGCGGGACTCGCCTTCGGGCTGGAGCTCGCCCTGCTGGCCTCGCTCTGCTACTGGGGGTTCCGGACCGGCTCCGGCCTGGCCACCCGGCTGTTGCTGGGCCTCGGCGCACCGGCCCTGGCAGCCGTCTTCTGGGGGCTGTTCCTGGCCGCGGGCGGGCCGAGGTTCCGCCAGCCGCTGGGCGTGGAGATCGTGCTCAAGCTGCTGGCCCTGCTCACCGGGGCACTCGCGCTGCACGCCGCCGGGCGGACCACGCCGGCGGTGGTCTACGCGGTGCTGGTGGTCATCAGCGTGACCGTGGAGTACACCGTGCACTGACCCCGGACGCGGCACCCGGCGACGGCCGCGCCGGGCAACTCGGCCGCCCAGCAACGGTCGTGGCGGTCCTGGAAGCCGGGTGCCCGGTCACGTCCGATAGGCTGGGACTTCAAGAGAACTTGAAGTCGAGGAGCGGTGGCCATGACCGGAACGGCACCCGTCGACCTGCTCAGCGTGGGCGAGGTGGCCCGGCGGGCCGGGATCGCCACCTCCGCCGTGCGCTTCTACGAGGAGCAGGGGCTGATCTCCTCCGAGCGCTCGGCCGGCAACCAGCGCCGCTACCGGCGGCACGTACTGCGGCGGATCTCGCTGATCCTGGTCGCCAAGCGGCTCGGCATCCCGCTCGCCGAGGTCGCCGAGGTGTTCACCGGGCTGCCCGAGGACCGGATGCCGGGCAAGCACGACTGGGAGCGGATCTCCCGCCGCTGGGCCGAGCAACTGCGCGCCCGCCGCACCGAGTTGGAGCGGCTGGAGGACGAGCTGACCGGCTGCATCGGCTGCGGCTGCGTGTCGCTGCGCCGCTGCCGGGTGCTCAACCCCGGTGACGAACTCGCCACCGAGGGGCCCGGGCCCCGGCTGCTACTGCCCTCCGAGGAGCAGTAGCAGCCGGAAGAGAAACATCAGGGCGGGTTGGTACCCGGTCGGACGCGGCCCTCGTGAGGTTCCCCGCCACGCCCGACCGGGGGCTCTTCTGCGTTACGGCTGCTCCGGGAAGTGGCAGGCCGCCTGGCGCCCGCCGGTCCCGACCACCTCCAGCAGCGGCCGCTCCGTCCGGCAGCGCGCCTGCGCCTTGGGGCAGCGCGGGTGGAAGCCGCACCCGGTGGGCGGGTCCGCCGGGCTCGGCGGGTCGCCGAGCAGCACGATCCGCTCCCGCGCCCGCTCCGCCACCGGGTCCGGCAGCGGGACGGCGGACAGCAGCGCCCGGGTGTACGGGTGCGCCGGGCTGCCGTACACCTCGGCCTTGTCGCCGATCTCCACGATCCGGCCCAGGTACATCACCGCGACCCGGTCGCAGACCCGCTTGACCACCGAGAGGTCGTGCGCGATGAACACGTACGCCAGGCCCAGCTCCCGCTGCAACTGCTCCATCAGGTTGACCACTTGGGCCTGGACGGAGACGTCCAGCGCGGAGACCGGCTCGTCCGCGATCACCAGCTTCGGCGAGGTGGCGAGCGAGCGGGCGATGCCGATCCGCTGCGCCTGGCCGCCGGAGAACTCGTGCGGGTAACGGTCGAGGTGCTCGGGGATCAGCCCGACCAGCTCCATCAGTTCGGCCGCCCGGCCGCGCGCCTCCACGGCACTCGCGCCCTGGACCAGCAGCGGCTCGGAGATGATCCGGGCCACCGTCTGCCGGGGGTTGAGCGAGGAGTACGGGTCCTGGAAGACCATCTGCAGGTGCCGCCGGTGCGGCCGCAGCCTGGCCTGGGACAGCCCGCCGATCTCGGTGCCGTCGAAGGTGACGGTGCCCGAGGTGGGGTCGAGCAGCCGGACGATCATCCGGCCGGTGGTGGACTTGCCGCAGCCGGACTCGCCGACCAGGCCCAGGGTCTCGCCCGCGGCGAGGTCGAAGCTCACCCCGTCCACGGCCCGGACCGGCGCACCGGCCCGGCCGGTGCGGCTGCGCCGTCCGGCGAAGGTCTTCACCAAGTCCCGTACGGACAGCAGCGGTTCGGACAGTGGCGGCTGGGACAGTCGCGGCTCGGACAGTCGTGGTTCAGCCATCAGAGGGCCCCTTCCGGCACCAGTGGCAGATGGCAGGCGGCCCGATGGCCGGCCCCGGGCGGGCCGAACGGGTCGAGCGGCGGGCGCTCGCCCAGGCAGCGGGCGTGCTCCTCGGCGGTCGCCGCGGTGGTGCGGGCGCAGCGCGGGGCGAAGGAGCAGCCGGGGGCGGGGGTGAGCAGCGAGGGCGGGCTGCCGGGGATGGCCCGCAGCGGGGCGTCGTCGGAGTCGTCCAGGCGCGGCAGCGAGTCCAGCAGGCCGCGGGTGTACGGGTGCACGGGTGCGGCGAACAGCCGTTCCGCCGGGGCCTGTTCGGCCGCCCGGCCGCCGTACATGACCAGCACCTCGTGGGCGACCCGGGCGACCACCCCCAGGTCATGGGTGATCATCACGACGCCGAGCCCGCGGTCCTGCTGGATCCGGGCGATCAGGTCGAGGATCTGCGCCTGGACGGTGACGTCCAGCGCGGTGGTGGGCTCGTCGGCGATCAGCAGGTCCGGTTCGCAGGCCAGCGCCATGGCGATCATGACCCGCTGGCGCATCCCGCCGGAGAACTGGTGCGGGTACTCGTCGACCCGGCGGGCCGGTTCCGGGATGCCGACCTCGGCGAGCATCTCCACGGCCCGGGCCCGGCCGGCCTTGCGGCCCGCCCGGAAGTGCACCCGGTAGTGCTCGGCGATCTGTTCGCCGACCGTGTAGAAGGGGTGCAGGCTGGACAGCGGGTCCTGGAAGACCATGGCGATCCGCCGGCCCCGGACGGTGCCCAGCTCCCGTTCGCCCAGGCCGGTCAGCTCCCGTCCGTCGAGCCGGATCGAGCCGGAGACGGCGGCGCCGCGGTGCAGGCCCATCAGGGCCAGCGAGGTGACGGACTTGCCGCTGCCGGACTCGCCGACCAGGCCGAGGGTGCGCCCGGCCTCGACGGCGAAGGAGATGCCGTCCACGGCTCGGACGGTGCCGCGCGGGGTGTCGAAGGCGACCTTGAGGTCCTCGACCTCCAACAGGCTGGCCATCAGTACCTCACTCTCGGGTCGACGTACGCGTAGAGCAGGTCGACCAGCAGGTTCGCCACGACGATGAAGAAGGCCGCGAGCAGGGTGACGCCGAGGATCACGGGCTGGTCGGAGCGGGCCAGACCGTCGTAGAACAGCCGGCCGACGCCGGGCAGGCCGAAGATCGACTCGGTGATGACGGCCCCGGCCAGCAGCCCGCCGAGGTCCATCCCGAAGATGGTCAGGATCGGTGTCGTCGCGGAGCGCAGCCCGTGCTTGACGGTCACCGTGCGCGGCGGCAGCCCCTTCGCCCGGGCGGTGCGGATGTACGGCTCGGCCATCGCCTCGATCATCGAGGTGCGGCTCTGCCGGGCGTACATGGCCGCGTACAGCAGGGCGAGGGCGGTCCAGGGCAGCAGCAGGTTGGTGGCCCAGTCGAGCGGGCCGTCGGTGAACGCGTGGTACGAGGGGTAGGGCAGCAGCCCGGCCGTGCGGACCACGCCCCAGATCAGCATGATCGAGGTGAAGTAGACCGGCAGGGAGGCCGCCCCGACGGAGAGCACCATCAGGGCCCGGTCGGTGAGGCCGCCCTTGCGCAGCGCCGAGGTGACGCCCGCGCCGAGGCCGAGGAGCAGCCAGAGCACGGCGGCACCGAGGGCCAGCGAGACCGAGACCGGCAGGCGGTCGGCGAGCAGGTCCCGGACCGGCAGCCCGTACTCGTAGGAGTAGCCGAGGCAGGGGAAGCCGCAGTGCACCGCGCTCGGGCCGGTGCCGTAGTCGCGGCCCGCGAAGATGCCGGTCAGGTAGGTGCCGAACTGCTCCCAGACCGGCTTGTCCAGGCCCATCGCCGCCTTGACGTCGGCGAGCCGCTCCGGGCTGCAGGTCTTGCCGCAGGCGGCCGCGGCCGGGTCGTTGGGCAGCAGGTAGAAGATGGTGAAGGTGATGGCGCAGATGGCGAGCAGGATGCCGGCCACGCCGAGCAGGCGGCGGCCGAGGTAGAGGATCACGACCGGCCTCCGCGGGGGTCGGGGTAGCGGATCACGAGCGGGCTCCCCGGGGGTCGAGGATGTCGCGCAGCGCGTCCCCGAGCAGGGTGAAGGCGAGCACGGCGAGGAACAGGAAGGCGGTCGGGATGAGGAAGTAGGTGGGGTCGGTCTCGTACTGGGAGATGCTCTCGGCGATCATCTGCCCCCAGGAGGGGGTGGGCGGGCGGACGCCCACCCCGAGGTAGCTGAGCGCGGCCTCGGTGGCGATCATGCCGGGGATCAGCAGCGTGGTGTACGCGATGACCGGGCCGGAGACGTTCGGCAGGATCTCCCGGGTGAGGATCCGCCAGGAGCGGGCGCCGCCGACCCGGGCGGCCTCGACGTACTCGCGGTGCTTGAGCGAGAGGGTCTGGCCGCGCACCACCCGGGCGATGCCGGGCCAGGTGAACAGGCCGATCACGAGGGTGATCAGCAGGATCCGGTTGACGTCCTTGGCCACCGACATCATCGCGATCATGAAGATCAGCGAGGGGAAGGACATCGTGAGGTCCATCAGCCGGGACAGCACGGCGTCCGTCCGGCCGCCGAAGTAGCCCGCCGTGACGCCGGCCAGGGTGCCGGCGACCACGACCACCGCGGTCGCGGTGAACGCGATCAGCAGCGACACCTGGCCGCCGTGCAGCACCCGGGCGAACAGGTCGCGCCCGGTGATCGGCTCCACGCCCAGCCAGTGCCGGGTGCTGATGCCGCCGAAGTCGCCCCTGGGCATGCCGCCCAGGTAGGCGTCCACGGCGCGCTTGTCGAACTCCTCGGGGGACCAGCCGCCGAGCGCGCTCAGCGGGCCGGCCAGGGCGGCCGCCAGGACCAGCACGCCGACCGTGATCAGCCCGAACCGGGCCGAGCCGCGGGCCCACAGCTGGTCCAGGACCAGCCGCCACGGCCCGCGCCCGGCCGCCTTCGCGGGGGCCGCCGGCGCGCCTTCCGCTGCCGAAGGGGGTTCAGTGGTGGTGCTCATCGGGCCGCTCACTTGCCCTTCGCCGGGTCCTTGAGGCCCACCACGGCCAGGTCGATCATCCCGGCGTAGCCCGAACTGCCGAACGCCCCGGCCACGTTGGTGCCGACCATGAGCGGACGGCGCTGCCACATCAGCGGGACGGCCGGGGCCTTGCGCATCAGGTCCTCGTCCAGCTGCTGCCAGGCCTTGTTGGCCTCGTTGACGTCCGGCATGGCCGCGATCGCGTCCATCCGGTCCATCGTGGCCTGGTCCCGGAACTGGCTGAGGTTGCCCTGGTTGCCCTTCTCCTTGATGGTGCGTCCGTCGAACTGGAACGGGAGGAAGGTCGCGGCGGACGGGTAGTCCGGGCACCAGCCACTGATGGCCAGTTCGGGAGCGTTCTTGGTGTCGCCGAGGGTGTCGGTGAAGGCGGACGGGTCCACGGTGTTGACGGTCACCTGGACGCCGGCCTTGGCCAGCGACTGCTGGACCGCCTCGGCGCGGGTCTTGTCGCCGAGCGAGACGGTGAGCCCGACCTTGAGGTCGGTCTTGCCGGCGTCCTTGAGCAGGGCCTTGGCCTTCTCCTGGTCCCCGGTGGCCGGGATCTTCAGCGGGTCGGCCTTGAGCCCGCCGGTCAGCGACGGCGGGAGGAAGGAGGTCGCCACGTCGGCCATCGCCGGGCCGCCGAACGCGGTCACCTGGGCCTCGCGGTCGACGGCCCACATCATCGCCTCGCGCGCCTTCGGGTCGTCGAAGGGCGCCTTGGCGGTGTTCAGGTACAGCATGTCCGTACAGCCGGTCCGCTCGGCGGCCATCCGGGACTTGACGTCCGCCTTGGGCAGCACCTTGGCGACCGACTCGTGCTGCATCCAGGGCATGTTGATGGCGTTGCCGTCGGCGCCCTCACTGGCGATGATCCGGTCGTCCGCCTGGCCGCCCTTGATGCCCTCCGTGACCACGATCCGGTCCGGGTAGGCCTTGCGGACGGTGTCGGTGCCCTGGTCCCAGTTGGTGTTGCGGACCAGCACCAGCTGCTTGCCCCGGTCGTAGCTCTCGATCTTGTACGGGCCGGAGGAGAACGGCCGGGAGTCGTACTGGGTGCCCTTCTCCTGGGACTGCGGCACCGGGGCGAAGGTCGGCAGGGTGACGGTGTCCGAGAACTCGGCGACCGGGCGCTTGAGGTGGAAGACGATGGTCTTCTCGTCGGGGGTCTCGATGCTCGCCAGGTGCTGGCCGGTGAGCGGGCCCTTGTAGTTCTCGCCGCCGGCCAGGTACTGGATCGCGTAGTCCGGTCCGCCGGTGAGGTCCGGGGAGAAGGAGCGCTCGACGTTGTACTTGATGTCGGCGGACCTGATCGGGCTGCCGTCCTCGTACTTGAGGCCGTCCTTGAGGGTGAAGGTCCAGGTCTTGCCGCCGTCCGAGGACTTGCCCAGGTCGGTGGCGAGGTCCGGGACGATCTCGCTGCCGGCGGCCCCCGGCTCGGCCTTGAAGGTGGTCAGGGTGCGGTAGAGCAGCCGGGTGCCGAAGTCCATGTGCGGGACGGTCCAGTTGCGGGCCGGGTCGAGGTGGGCGAAGTCCTGGTTGGTCAGGACGGTGAGGGTGCCGCCCTTGGCCGGGGTGCCGCCGATGACCGAACCGCTCTCCGCGCCCGGGCCCTTGGTGCTGCCGGGGGCCGCGTCGCCGCCGCTGTCGCTCTTGTCGTTCTTGCAGGCCCCGAGGCCGAGGGTGAGGGTCGCCGCGAGGGCGGCGGCGAGGAGGGCATGGCTGCGCCTGGTCATGTGGCAACTCCGCTGTGGGGGGCCTGCATCGGTCAGCGGGGCCGGCTCTGGCCGCGCCGCTGTGTGACCCGTAACATAGTAATGTGAAATTGCACTGCACAAGAGGTGACGCCCGCCGTTACCCAGCTGTGTCCCACCAGCCCCAGCTCCCCACCCCCGCCTAGGAGTTCACCGGTGACCCGACCCCAGCCCCAGCTCGCCACCGGCAGCCACGACCTCCCGGTCTCCCCCGCCCTCGACGCCTTCATGGGCACCGCCTGGGCCGCCACCCCGCTCCCCGCCGACCAACGCGTCCCCGGCTACCCCGAGTTCGCCCGCCGCCGCGCCCGGCTCTCCGCCGCCTTCCCCGGCGAACGGCTGGTCGTCCCCGCCGGACGCCTCAAGGTCCGCTGCAACGACCTCGACCACCGCTTCCGCCCGCACAGCGCCTACGCCTGGCTCACCGGCCTCACCAGCGAGGACCAGGCCGACCACGTCCTCGTCCTCGAACCGGCCGGCCCCGAGGGCCACGAACCCGTCCTCCACGTACGGCCCCGATCCCCGCGCAGCGGCGGCGAGTTCTACCGCGACCGGCGCTACGGCGAGTTCTGGGTCGGCCGCCGCCCCGACCTCGACGAGACCGCCCGGCTCACCGGGCTGCGCACCGAACACCTCGACGACCTCGGCAAGCTGCTCGGCGGACCGCAGCCCCCCACCCGGGTACTGGCCGGCACCGACGCCCTCGTCGACCAGGCCACCGGGCGGCCCCGCGACGACCGGGGCGCCCGGGGCGACGACGAACTCGCCGCCGTGCTCTCCGAGTTGCGCCTGGTCAAGGACACCTGGGAGGTCCAGCAGCTGCAACTCGCCGTCGACCACACCGTCAGCGGCTTCGAGGACGTCGTCCGCGCCCTCCCCGCCGCCCTGCGCCACCACCGCGGCGAGCGCTGGATCGAGGGCGTCTTCGACCTGCGCGCCCGCGCCGAGGGCAACGGCCCCAGCTACACCACCATCGCCGCCTCCGGCGCCCACGCCTGCGTCCTGCACTGGATCCGCAACGACGGCGCCCTCGACCCGGACGCCCTCCTGCTGCTCGACGCCGGCGTCGAGACCGACACCCTCTACGCCGCCGACATCACCCGCACCCTCCCGCTCAGCGGCACCTTCACCCCGGTCCAGCGCCAGGCCTACGAACTCGTCCTCGCCGCCCAGAGCGCCGGCATCGCCACCCTGCGCCCCGGCGCCCGCTTCCGCGACTTCCACCGCGCCGCCATGCGGGTCATCGCCGAAGGCCTCGCCGACTGGGGCGTCCTGCGCATCCCCGCCGACCAGGCCCTCGCCGAGGACAACGGCCTGTACCGCCGCTACACCCTCTGCGGCAGCGGCCACATGCTCGGCCTCGACTACCACGACTGCGCCAAGGCCCGCGCCGACCGCTACCTCGACGGCACCCTGGAGGCGGGCATGGTCCTCACCGTCGAACCCGGGCTCTACCTCCAGCCCGACGACGAGACCCTCCCCCTCGAACTCCGCGGCCTCGGCATCCGCATCGAGGACGACCTCGTCATCACCGAGGACGGCGCCCACCTGATGTCCAGCGCCCTCCCCCGCACCGTCCCGGCCATCGAATCCTGGATGGCCACCCTGCTCAGCTGAGGCCCCGGTCGAGCCGGACGATCAGGCCACCTTGACCGTCCGCTCCCCCTGCTTCACCGTGACCTCGACCTCACCCCCGATCGCGGCGGCATACGCCCGCAGGTTGTCCAGGCTGTCCACCTGCCCGTGCTCGATCTGCGACACCCTGGCCTGGCTCACCCCGAGGAGCTCCGCCACATGCTTCTGGGTGAGCCCGGCCTTGCGTCGCAGCTCGGCCAGCTCGTGCCCCCGGATCTGCGCCAGCGTCTCCTGGCGCATCCGCCCCCGCCTCGCTTCTGCCTCAGGCGATGCCAGCTCGGGAAACCGCGTCATGACCTCGGCCCGCACCTCGGTCCAACTACGTCCCTTCATCGGCGTGCTCCGTTCCGTTGCTCCTCGACGTAATCCGCGTAGCGCTTCTCCGCCAACGGGATCGACTCGTCGTACCACTCCGACCAACGCCCTGATTTGTCACCCGCCACGAGGATGATGGCCTCTCGTTCCTGGTCGAAGACGAACAGCATGCGCACCTCGCTGGCACCCGAGGATCCCGGCCTCAGCTCCTTGAGGTTGTGCAACCGGCTGCGATGGATACGGTCCACCGCAGGCCGCCCCAGGGTCGGGCCCTCATCGGCCAACAGGTCCAGGGCCTCAAGGATGTTCTCAGCCGTTTTGGGGTCGTCCTCGCAGACCTGCAAGTACCACTCCTCGACCGGCGCCAAAAGTGTGATCTCCCACATGCGCTCACATTAAGTTGTCTCTTATACGTTACCGCGCGCTTTCCCGCTCAATCCACCCCTGCGGGCGACAACACGCCGTGCCCGGCGCGTGCCCGGCGCACTACCCCCGCGCGCTCCGCCACAACCGCGCCACGAGCTGGTCCGCCGGGCCGGTGGCGGCCAGGTGGTGGGCGGTGCCGGCCCAGAGGTGCATGGCGGCGGTGTCAGCGCGGCGGGTGGCGGCGGCGCGCAGCGGGGCGGTGAGGTGGTGCACCTCGGGGTAGGCGGGCGGGGCGTACGGGCCGTGGCGGTCGATGAAGGCGTTGCGCAGGCCGCGGGCGGGGCGCCCGGTGAAGGCCCGGGTGACCACGGTCTCCGGGAGTTCGGTGAGCGCGGCCCGGTGGGCCGCCGAGGCGCCGGACTCGTCGGAGCGCAGCAGCGCCGTCCCCAGCTGCACCGCCGCCGCCCCGGCCCGTAGCGCCGCCGCGATCGCCGGGCCGTCGCCCAGCCCGCCCGCGGCGATCAGCGGCAGCGGCGTCACCGCCCGTACGGCGGGCAGCAGTTCCAGCAATGGCAGCTCCCCGGGCCGGTCCGTCACCCGGTGGGTGGCGCGGTGTCCGCCGGCCTCCGGGCCCTGCACGCACAGGGCGTCCATACCGACCGCCTGCGCCGCCCGCGCCTCCTCCGGGGTGGTGACGGTGCCGACCTGCAGCGTCCCCGCCGCGCGCAGCGCCGCCGCCTCCTCGGCCGTGGGCAGCCCGAAGGTGTACGAGACGACCGGCACCGGGTCGGCCACCAGCGCGGCCAGCTTGGCCTCCCAGTCGTCCCGGTCCGGCCCGATCTCCTCCGGCAGCGCGACCCCCCAGCGCTCGGCCTCGGGCCGCAGCCGCTCCCGGTAGGCGGCGACGGCCGCCGGATCCCCGGGCGGGGCCGGCACGAACAGGTTCACCCCGTACGGCCGGTCGCTCGCCTTCCGCACCTCGGCGATCTGCTCGACCATCGCGGCGGCCGACTTGTACCCCGCCGCGAGGAACCCCAGCCCGCCGGCCCGGTTCACCGCGGCCACCAGCTCGGGGGTGGAGGCCCCGCCCGCCATCGGGGCGCCGATCACCGGCACGGCGAGGTCATCGAGGCGGACGGTCATCGGGGCGGCTCCTCACGCGGCTGCGGGCACGGATCGCCCCCACCCTACGCCCGGCCGGCTCAGCGGATCAGCCCCCGCCCGCGCGCCTCCCGCACCGCCGCGGTGCGCGAGTCCACGCCCAACTTCGTGTAGATGTGCACCAGATGGGACTTCACGGTGGCCTGGCTCAGGTGCAACCGCTGGCTGACCTGCTGGTTCGTCAGGCCGTCCGCGACCAGCCCGAGCACCTCGGTCTCCCGCGCGCTGAGCGCCGCCGCGGGCGTGCGCATCCGTTCCAGCAGCCGGTCCGCCACGCTGGGCGCCAGCGCGCTGCGGCCCGCCGCGGCGGCCCGGACCGCCTGGGCGAGTTCCTCCGGCGGCGCGTCCTTCAACAGGTAGCCGGTGGCGCCGGCCTCCAGGGCCGGCAGGGTGTCGGCGTCGCTGTCGTAGGTGGTGACCACCAGGACCTTCGGCGCGCCCGCCCGGGCGGTGATCGCGGCGGTGGCCTGGGCCCCGTTCATCGCCGAGCCGGGCCCGAACTGGAGGTCCATCAGCACCACGTCCACGCCGGGTGCGGCCGCCAGCTCGACGGCCCGCTCGGCGGTGGCGGCCTCGGCGACGATGGCGAAGTCCGGTTCGCTCTCCAGCACCGCCCGCAGCCCGGCCCGCACCACCGGGTGGTCGTCGGCGATCAGCAGCCGGATCACGGGCCGGCCTCCGGCGCCGGGGCGACGGGCAACTGCACGGCCAGCGCCGTCCCCTCCCCGGGCGCCGACTCCACGGTGAAGCTGCCGCCGAGCGCCCGGGCCCGGGCCCGCATGGAGGGCAGGCCGAAGCCGCCGTCCCCGCCGGTGCGGCCGGCCACCGCCGCCGGGTCGAACCCGGCCCCGTCGTCGAACACGTCCAACGCCACCTCGCCCTCCATGTAGCTGAGTGTCACCTCGGCCCGCGAGGCCTTCGCGTGCCGCACGGTGTTGCCGAGCGCCGACTGCGCGATCCGCAGCAGCGCCACCTCCTGCGCGGCGGGCAGCCGCACCTGCTCCCCGGAGACGTGCAGGTGGACGGGCAGACCGCTGTGCGCCGTGGTGGTCGCGCACAGCCGCTCCAGCGCGACGGACAGCGGGTCGCCGTCCAGCGCGGGCGGGGTGAGCGCGCGGACGAAGCGCCGGGCCTCGTCCAGGTTGTCCTGGGCGGCCTGCCGCGCCTGCTCGACGTACCCGGCGGCGGCCTCGGTGCGCTCGGGCAGCGCCCGTTGGGCCGCGCGCAGCAGCAGTTGGATGGAGCTGAGGCTCTGCGCGAGGGTGTCGTGGATCTCCCGGGCGAGCCGCTCGCGCTCGGCGAGCACGCCGGCCGCGTGGTGGGCGGCGGCGAGGTCGGCGCGGGCGGCGGTCAGTTCGTCGATCAGCCGGCGCCGTTCCTCGCTCTCCCGGTACAGCGCCTGGTAGCCGAGCACGGTGGCGGTGGCGACGGCCGCGCCGAGCAGCGGCCCGATGGCGGCGGCCGGGTTGAAGCCGTGCTGGTGGAAGGACCAGCCGGCGATCGCCGCCGCGGCCGTCAGCCCGACCGCGGCCGGCCCGCTGCGCCGGCCGAGCAGGTGCAGTTCCAGGAAGTACAGCGGGAACGCCAGCCACACCCCGTCCTGGGTGGCGACCAGCACGCCCGCCCAGGTGACGCCGAGCAGGGCCAGCCAGAGCGCCGCGCCCCGGCGGGAGCGGTGCACGGCGGCCAGCCTCGGCCCGACCGCGTACACGGCGGCCATCGCGGAGGCCGCGGCGCCGACGGCGGCCGGGTCCCCGCCCCGGTCGGCGAAGGCGGCCCGGGCGACGGCCAGCGCCAGCAGGCCCGCCACGAGCAGGTGCAGGCAGAGCCGGAGGACCAGGGCGACGGGAGTGGTTCTGGATCGTTCGGTCGCCATCCCTCCAGCCTAGGTTCCGGCCCGGCGCCCGGCATCAATCAAAAGGTTGAACTCCGCTTCTGCCCTTCGATGCCCAGGATGCAATCCCCGGCGCGATGCCCGCGGGCCCCCTGCTCGGCGACCGTGGGGGCATCGCTCGTTCCGTCCGCAGAAAGGCCCACCGTGTTCGTCGCCTGGAGGGATCTGGGGTTCGCCAAGGGGCGGTTCGCCCTGATGGGAACCGTCATCGTACTGATCACCGTACTGGTCGGCATGCTGTCCGGGCTGACCGCCGGACTCGGCCGGCAGAACATCTCCGCGATCAGCGGCCTGCCCGCCGACCACCTGGCCTTCGGCAAGCCCGCCGACGGGCAGGAGCTCAACTTCACCGACTCCCAGGTCACCCCCGACCAGTGGCAGGCCTGGGCGCGCGAGCCCGGCGTGACCTCCGCCCAGCCGCTCGGCATCACCACCACCAAGGCCGCCGCCGGGCAGCGCACCGCCGCGCTCTCCGCCTTCGGCGTCCCCGACGGCTCCGACCTGGCCCCGCAGGGCGGCCTGATCGCCCCGGGCAGGGCGGTGCTCTCCCGGACCGCCGCCGAGAAGCTGGGCGACCTCACCCCCGGTGCCGGCTTCACCCTCGCCGGGCACCCCCTCCAGGTCGCCGCCGTCGACGGCGACGCCGCGTACAGCCACACCCCGGTGATCTGGACCAGCCTCACCGACTGGCAGCAGTTCGCCCCCGGCGGCGCCGGCCACGCCACCGTCATCGCCCTCCACACCGCCGCGGGCGCCGACCCGGCCGCCGCCGACGCCCGCCACGACACCGTGACCCGCACCCGGGACGACGCCCTCGCCGCGATCGGCTCGTACACCTCCGAGAACGGCTCCCTCCAGCTGATGCGCGGCTTCCTGTTCGCCATCTCCGCGCTGGTCATCGGCGCCTTCTTCACCGTCTGGACGATCCAGCGCAGCGGCGACATCGCCGTGCTCAAGGCCCTCGGCGCCTCCACCCGCTACCTGCTGCGCGACGCCCTCGGCCAGGCGGTGCTGCTGCTGGTGCTCGGTACGGCCGTCGGCACCGCGATCGCCCTCGGCGCCGGCTCGCTGATCGGCTCCGCCGTGCCCTTCGTCCTGGACGCCCCGACCCTGCTATTGCCCGCCGTCGTCATGATCGCCCTCGGTGCGGTCGGCGCGGCCCTGTCCATCCGGCGGATCACCTCCGTCGACCCGCTGACCGCCCTGGGGAGCGCCCGATGAGTCTGGACCTCGACCGCATCACCTTGACCTACCCGGACGGCGACGGCCGGCTCACCGCCCTGGACGACGTCTCGCTGACCGTCCCCAAGGGCACCCTCACGGCCGTCGTCGGCCCGTCCGGCTCCGGCAAGTCCAGCCTGCTGGCCGTGGCCGCCACCCTGATCGCCCCGGACTCCGGCCGGGTCGTGGTGGACGGCACGGACACGGCGGGCCTCGGCCGGGCCGAACTCACCGCCCTGCGCCGCACCCGGATCGGCATCGTCTTCCAACAGGCCAACCTGCTGCCCTCGTTGACGGCCGCCGAACAGCTCCAGGTGATGGCCCACCTCGACGGCCGCTCCCCGCGCAGCGCCCTCCCCCGCGCGCTGGAGCTCCTGGACGCCGTCGGCCTGCGCGACCAGGCCGCCCGCCGCCCGCACCAGCTCTCCGGCGGCCAGCGTCAGCGGGTCAACATCGCCCGCGCCCTGATGAACGACCCCACCGTGCTGCTGGTCGACGAGCCCACCAGCGCCCTCGACCACGAACGCGGCGCCGCCGTCCTGGAGTTGCTCACCGAACTCACCCACCGCCGGGCGACCGCCACCGTCCTGGTCACCCACGACCGCACCCACCTGACCGCCGTCGACCAGATCGCCGAGGTCCACGACGGCCGCCTGACGGTCCCGGTCGTCGGCTGAGTTACTTCTTGGCGCCGAGTACGTCGTCCACCGAGAGCGTCACCGACGCCCCGATCGACTCCGGCAGGGTGAACGACTGCCCGGGGTGGTGGACGGCGTGCACCCGGTACTCGCCGTCCTTGGGGTCGGTCAACACCATCACCCGCTGGTTCGTCCGGTCCACGATGACGTAGACCGGCACCCCGGCCTCGGCGTACAGCGGCGGCTTGACCTTCAGATCAGTCGTGAAGTTCGACGACGTCACTTCCAGGACGAGACGGAAGACTGCTGGGTCATAGCAATTGCGTTCGATCAGGTGTTCTTGGTAGTCGGCATCAACGACGCACAGATCCGGAATCGCGTAGTCGGACGGTCCGCCCGGCAACCACAGGCCCATCCCTTGAACGACTCGGGATGTATCACCATGGAGCCCCGCCGCCCACAACGGGATCATCAGGTCCGTGAGCGTCTCTCCATGTGGCCCATCCGGAGGCGGCGTCACCGTGATCTGACCTCCAAGAATCTCGACCCGATGCCCCACGAGTCGATCAGAGATCAGCTCGGCGGCTTCGAGCAGCGTCATCTGCTCGGAGGGCTCTTCCACTGCTGCGGCGGACATGGAGTTCCTCCTGACTGCCGATGTCGAGAGCATCATCGTAGGACGCGAGCGCCACCCGGCACCCGCTTCCCATCTTTCACCCGAACGGGTGGTTTGACCCCTACCGAGCCCGCAGCCGCAGGCCCGGGCGCTCCGTCTCGACCTCCTCGCCCTGGCCCGCCCAGAGCGAGCGGACGTGGCTGAGGTGGCGCGTCATGCAGGCCTCGGCCGCCTCCGCGTCGCCGCTCAGCATCAGGTCCAGCAGCTCGACGTGCTCCTCCGCCGAGGAGACCAGCTGCCCCTGCTCGTCCAGCCGGGTCAGCCCGTACAGCCGGGAGCGCTTGCGCAGGTCACCGACCACCTCGACCAGCCGGGCGTTGCCGGCCAGTCCGAGCAGGTCGAGGTGGAACTGCCGGTCCGCCTCCAGGTAGCCGATCAGGTCGTGCTTGCGCGCCGCCGCGACGATCGCCTCGGCCTCGGGGCGCAGCCGCTCCAGCTGCTCCTTGGTGGCGGTGCGGGTGACCAGGCCGACGGTGGGGACCTCGATCAGGGCGCGGATGCCGGTGTAGTCGTCGAGGTCGCGCTCGGTGAGTTCGGTGACCCGGAAGCCCTTGTTGCGGACGGCCTCGACCAGGCCCTCCCGGGCGAGGTCGAGCATGGCCTCGCGGACGGGGGTCGCGGAGACGCCGAAGTCGGCGGCGAGGGCGGGAGCGGAGTAGACGACGCCGGGGCGCAGTTCACCGGAGATCAGGGCCGCCCGGAGCGCGTGGGCGACCTGGTCGCGGAGCCGCTCCTGCACGGAGATCAGGGTGCGGGACTTGAGCTCGGCCATGGTGTTCCTCCGGTGGGTGCAGAACACCAGCGTACAATGTCACGTTACGTTGAGCGTGCAACAAACCGGGAATCCGAACAGCCTGTCACGGTCAACGCCGCCGATGTTCATGGTGGCAGCGACCACCGGGCCAGCACAACGGTCGACGACACACCGGCAAGGAGGCCGCAGCCTCTACGGGGACTGAGACAGCGACGACGCCCCGGCCCGGTACACCTCCGCCGCCACCGCCAGGTCCTCCCAGGCCATCCCGACACTCTTGAAGAACCGCGGCCGCCCCTCCGGCAGCAGTGCGTCGCCGCGCACCAGCTCGGCCAGGTTCCACACCTGCCGCCGCCCGAGCGCGCCCGCCAGCAGCAGGTCCCCGGCCTCCCGGGCCGCGACGGCCCGCGCCTCCACGTACAGTTCGGCCCGCCCGACCAGCACCTCGTCCACCTCCCGGGCGTCCGGCTCGTGCGAGCCGACCGCCGCGACGGCCGCGTGGGCGGGCACCAGCGCACCGTCGAACAGCGGTGTGCGCGCGGTCGTGCAGCAGACCACCACGTCCGCCCGACCGACCGCCTCCGGCCCACCCACCGCGGAGATCAGGCCGAGCGCCCGCCCGTACTCGGCCAGCGCGGCCGCCCGCCCGGCGTGCCGCGCCACCACGGTGAGCCGCCGCAGCGGCCGCACGGTCAGCAGCGCGTCCAGGTGCCCGTAGGCCTGCGGCCCGGAGCCGAACACCACCAGGTGTTCGGCCGCCGGGACCGCGAGCCGCGCCAGCGCCGCCGCCGTCACGGCGGGCGTGCGCAGGGCGGTGAGGGCCGCGCCGTCCAGCAGCGCCAGCGGCTGGAGCGTCGGCCCGTCCAGCAGCAGGTAGCTGCCGGTGATCCGGGGCAGCCCGCGCGCGGGGTTGGCCGGCGCCACCCCGGCGACCTTCACCCCGGCGTACGGCCCGGCGGCGGCGGGCATCAGCAGCAGCTCGCCGGCGGGCACCGGTACGGCCGACCGGGCGGGCGCCGCCTCCGGGTCCAGCCCGTCCAGCAGCGCCCGCTCGATCGCCCGCACCGCCCCGGCGGGCCCGACTCCGCCGGTGCCCGGCACGGCGTACTGGAGCGGCTCAGCCCCCGCGCCGGGCAGTACCTCGGGGGTCACAGCGTGAACCCCGTTCCGAGCGTGTCCCCGGGCTCCAGCACGAACAGGTGCTCCCCGGTGCGGTACGCCGTGCCGCCGACCTCGGTGACCACGCCCGCCCCCAACGGGTCCCCGCCGTCCAGCACCCGCCCGGTGAACACCGTGCCGATGACGGACTCGTGCCGCAGCTCCTCGCCCGGCGCGATCCGCCCTTCGGCGGCGAGCACCGCGAGGCGCGCGGAGGTGCCGGAGCCGCACGGCGAGCGGTCGATCTGCCCGTCCGCGAACACCACCACGTTCCGCTGACTCAACACCCCGTCGTCCGAGGGAAGTTCGTCGTACAGCACGACCCCGTACACCCCGGACAGCCGCGGGTCGCTCGGGTGCGCGACCGCTTCCGAACCGGCCAGCAGTGCCCTGATCTCCCGCCCCACGGCGACGAGTTCGGGCAGCAGCCCGGGCTCGACGGCGAGCCCGAGGGCGGCCGCCGGCACCGAGGCGTAGCACGCCCCGGAGTGCGCCACCGCGACCTCGACCGTCCCCCGCGAGGTCTCGACCGGCAGTTTCAGGGCGCTGACCCGGCTCGGCACGTTGCGGAAGGTCACCCCGGTGGTGCGCCCGCCGCTGCGCCGCACCAGGGCGGTGACCCGCCCGGAGGGGACGTCGATCCGCACCTGGGCCACGCCGTCCGCGGGGGCCGGGACCAGCCCGGAGTCCACGGCCCAGGCGCCGAGCGCGATGGTGCCGTGCCCGCAGGCGGTCGAGTAGCCGTCCTTGTGCCAGAACAGCACGCCCAGGTGGGCCTCGTCGTCGTCCGGCGGCACCAGGAACCCGCCGTACATTCCGGCGTGCCCGCGCGGCTCGCGGACCAGCAGCTGCCGGACCTCCTCCAGCGCGCTCGGCCGGGGCGCGGTCGCACTGCCGCCCGCGCCGATCGCGATGGCCCGCCGCTCGGCGACGCTGTCGCCGGGGATCGGGGGCACGCCGTCCAGCACGATCCGGAACGGCTCACCGGCCGTGTGGTAGTCGACCGTACGGACGCACTGCTCCGGCCCCGCACCGGACCCAGCGCCCGGCCCCGCACCAGACCCCGAGCCCGACCCCGAGCCCCGCGCCACCCCCGGCATCACAGCCCCCCGCCCGGCAGCACACTGATCGTCCGGCCGACGGTGTAGAACTCCAGCGCCGCCCGGCCCTGTTCACGCTCCCCGTGGGCCGCGCCCTTGGTCCCCCCGAACGGCAGGTGGAAGTCGACGCCGCTGGACGGGGCGTTGACCCGGATCATGCCCGCGTCCAGCCGGTCGGCGACGGCCAGCGCCGCGTCCAGGCCCCGGGTGTGCACCGAGGTGGCCAGGCTGTGCGGGGTGTCGTTGGCGAGCGCGACGGCCGCGTCCAGGTCGGCGGCCGCGTGCAGCACCGCGACCGGTCCGAAGAACTCCTCACGCGCCAGCGGGTGCTGCGGGGGGACGTCGGCGAGCAGGGTCGGCTCGACGTACCAGCCGGCCCGGTCGGACGCCCGCCCGCCGACCAGCACGCTCGCCCCGGCCGCCACGGCCGACTCGACCGCCGCCACCAGCCGCTCCCGCGCGTCGGCGCCGATCACCGGCCCGCAGACCGCGTCGTCCACCGCCGCCAGCGCCTTGACCAGGGCCTCGCGCAGCGGCTCGTACGCCGCCCCGACCGCGATCACCCGGCTGGTGGCCGTGCACTTCTGCCCGGCGTACCCGGCGATCGCGGCCGCGATGTGCCCGGCGGCCAGCTCCACGTCCGCGTCCGGCAGCACCAACGCCGCGTTCAGGCCGCCGAGTTCGGCCTGCACCGGCACCCCGCGCCCGGTGGCGGCCTGGACCACGGCCCGGCCGACCCCGGTGGAGCCGGTGAAGGAGACCACGTCCGCCGCCCCGACCAGCGCCGCCCCCTCCTCCGCGCCGCCGGGCAGCACCGCGAGCACGTCCGGGGGCAGCACGGCCGCGGCCAGCTCGGCCAGCCGCAGCGCGCACGCCGTCGCCTCCGGCGCGGGCTTGAGCACCGCGGTGTTGCCCACCGCCAGCGCCGGTGCGGCCTTCCAACTCGGGATCGCCAGCGGGAAGTTCCACGGCGTGATCAGCCCGGCCACCCCGTGCGGACGGCGCCGGGTGAGCAGCAGCCCCGGCCCGGCGGCGGTCTCGTGCACCGCGCCGGACGGCTCGTACGGTGCCTGGGCGTAGTAGCGCCAGATCGCCGCCGTCCGGGCGACCTCCCCCCGCGCCTCGGCGAGCGGCTTGCCGACCTCGCGCACGATCAGCGCGGCGAGCTCCTCGGCGTGCGCCTCGACCGCCTCGGCGATCCGGCCCAGCGCGGCCGAGCGGGCGCCGGCGCCGGCCGCCAGCCAGCCGGCCTGTGCGGCCCGGGCCCGCCCCACGGCGGCCCGCACGGCCTCGGCGCCGGGTGCCTCGACGGCGACCACCAGGTCGGTCGGGTCGGCGGGGTTGTACGAGGTGATGGTCACAACTAGCAGCCCTTCGGAGCGCGTTCGGGAGAGAGCGTCAGAGCAGGAAGCCCGCCGGGAACGGGTCGTCCGGGTCGAGGAAGTACTGGGCGGTGCCGGTGATCCAGGCCCGCCCGGTCACGGTGGGCACCACGGCCGGCCGCCCGGCCACCTCGGCCTCCTCGACCAGCCGCCCGGTGAAGGTGGTCCCGATGAAGGAGTCGTTGCGGAAGTCCCGCCCCAGCGGGAGTTCGCCGCGCGCGTGCAGCTGCGCCATCCGGGCCGAGGTGCCGGTGCCGCAGGGCGAACGGTCGAACCAGCCGGGGTGGATCGCCATCGCGTGCCGGGAGTGCTCGGCGGTGGAGCCGGGGGCGAGCAGCTGGACGTGGTGGCAGCTGTGGATGGAGGGGTCCTCCGGGTGCACCGGCCGGTCGGGGCTCGCGTTGATCGCGGCCATCAGGGCCAGGCCGGCGTCCAGGATGTCCTGCTTGCGCTCGCGCTCGAACGGCAGCCCGAACTCGGCGAGCGGCAGGATGGCGTAGAAGTTGCCCCCGTAGGCGAGGTCGTAGCCGATGGTGCCGTGGCCGGGCACCTCGATCTTGCGGTCCAGCGCGACGGAGTACGAGGCGACGTTGCGGATGGTGACGGCCTTGGCGGCGCCGCCCTCCACCCGCACCTCGGCGACCACCAGCCCGGCGGGGGTGTCCAGCCGGACCGTGGTGACCGGCTCGACCACCGGTACCATCCCGGTCTCGACCAGCACGGTGGCGACCCCGATGGTGCCGTGCCCGCACATCGGCAGCAGCCCGGAGACCTCGATGTAGAGCACCCCGAAGTCGGCGTCCGGCCGGGTCGGCGGCTGGAGGATCGCGCCGCTCATCGCGGCGTGCCCGCGCGGCTCGTACATCAGCAGGGTGCGGAAGTGGTCCAGGTGCTGCTGGAAGTGCACCCGGCGTTCGGCCATGGTGGCGCCGGGGATGACGCCGAAGCCCCCGGTGATCACCCGGGTCGGCATGCCCTCGGTGTGCGAGTCGACGGCGTGGAACACGTGACGGCTGCGCATTCCGCACAACTCCTCTGACGAAGCGGTTGGTTGAGGCCGGCTGCCCGCACAGCCGGCCGAACGACGGGTGCTGCCGGGGGTTTGAGGACGGGCCCTACCCGAGGCCCTCCGCGAGGGCCTTCTCAGTGGCCGCGCGCACGGCCGTCTCGATCTCCGGCTCCAGCGGCCGGCGCGGCGCCCGGACCGGCCCGCCGGGGCGTCCGGCGATGTCCATGGACAGCTTGATGGCCTGGACGAACTCGGTCTTGGAGTCCCAACGCAGCAGCGAGTGCAGCGACTTGTAGAGCGGCAGCGCGGTCTCCAGGTCGTGCCCGACGGCCGCGCGGTACAGCGCCACGGACGCCTCGGGCAGCGCGTTCGGGTACCCGGCGATCCAGCCGACGGCCCCGGCCAGCGCCAGTTCCAGCAGCACGTCGTCGGCACCGATCAGCAGGTCCAGCCCGGGCGCCAGCTCGGCGATCTCGTAGGCCCGGCGGACGTCCCCGCTGAACTCCTTGACCGCCACGATCGAGCCCTCGCCGTGCAGTTGGGCGAGCAGCGCGGGCACCAGGTCGACCTTGGTGTCGATCGGGTTGTTGTACGCGACGACGGGCAGCCCGGCCCGGGCGACCTCCGCGTAGTGCGCCCGCACCGAGGCGTGGTCGGCCCGGTAGGCGTTGGGCGGCAGCAGCAGTACGGACCCGGCGCCGGCCTCGGCGGCCTGCTCGGCCCAGCGGCGGGACTCGGCACTGCCGTAGGCGGCGACCCCGGGCATGACCCGGGCGCCGTCGCCGGCCGCCTCGACCGCGACCTCGACGATCCGGGTGCGCTCCTCGGCGGTGAGCGTCTGGTACTCGCCCAGCGAGCCGTTGGGGACGACGCCGTCGCAGCCGGATTCGATCAGCCAGCGGACGTGCTCGGCGTAGGCGTCGTAGTCGACGGAGAGGTCCGGGCGCAGCGGGATCGTGGTGGCGACCATGATGCCGCGCCAGGGGCGGGTGGTGTCGTGCGGGGTGATGGACACGTTGGGCTCCTTGGTGAGGTGTGACATTTTATAAACAGCGACGGGCCGGAGACAAGGGTCCCCGCCCGAGACGTTTCCGACGGATCGGGCCCGGCCAGGAGGCGCCCCGGGCCGTGAGACACGGCCTACTCCCCCGGGCCGGCCGCCAGCTGCGAGAGCGGCACCGGGCAGGCCATCGGCCGCCGGTCCGCCCCCGGCTCCGCCGCGCCGGACAGGCAGGCCACGGCCGGACCGCACATCCGCCCCTGGCACCAGCCCATCCCCGCCCGGGTGAGCAGCTTGACGGTCCGGGGATCGCCCGCGCCCAGCTCCTCCACCGCTTCCTCGATCCGCGCGACCGGCACTTCCTCGCACCGGCACACGTCGGTGTCCGGCCGCAGCCATCCGGTCCAGCCGGGCCCGGGCCGGTGGGCCGCCGCCATCAGCGCGGCGAACTCGCGCAACCGGGCCCGGCGGCCCAGCAGCGCCCGCCCGGGCCGCACCCCGGCGACCGCGTGCGCGGCCAGCTCCCCCTCGGCGAGCGCGAGGTCCGCGCCGCCGACGCCGTTGGTCTCCCCCGCGGACCAGAGTCCCGGGACGGAGGTGCGCAGCCGGGCGTCGACCCGCAGCGCGACCGCGCCGTCCGGCCCGGTGGCGGTGTCCGCGCCGAGTTCGGTGGCCAGGTCGATCTGCGGCAGCAGCCCGTGGCCGACGGCGAGCGCGTCGCAGGCGATCCGCCGCTCGGTGCCGGGCAGCGGCCGCCAGTCGGCGTCCAGCCGGGCCACGGTGACGGCGGTGACCCGGTCCGTCCCGTGCGCCTCCACCACCGCGCTGCGCGGCCGCAGCCGTACCCGGTGCCGCAGCAGCGCGCCGCCGTGCCCGGCGCCCTCGACGAGCTTGGCGGGGACGGCCGCCAGCACGCCGGGGCGCCGGGCGTACCCGAGGTAGTCGCTCGCCTCGACCACCGCCGGGACCTCCGCCCCGGCGGCGACCAGCGAGGAGGCCGCGGCGAGCAGCAGCGGTCCGCTGCCGGCCACCACGATCCGCCGGCCGGGCAGCACCAGCCCGGCCTTGAGCATGGCCTGGGCGCCGCCTGCGGTGACCACCCCGGGCAGCGTCCAGCCGGGGAAGGGCAGTTGGCGCTCGTACGCGCCGGTGGCGAGCAGCACCGCCCCGGCCCGGAGGGTGGTCCGGTCGGCGGCCTGCGGGCCGCGGGTGATGTGCAGGGCGAAGCCGTCGGCGGTCCGCTCCAGCGCCCACACCTGGTGCCCGCCGCGGAACTCGGCCCGCGGGTGGGCTTCGAGCCGCGCGGCCAGCCCGGCGTACACCGACCAGTGGTGGTGCAGGCGGTCCGGGCGGCGCGCGCCCAGCCCGGGCGCCGGGTGCCGGTAGTACTGCCCGCCGGGCCGGCCCGCGCCGTCCAGCAGGACGCAGCGCAGCCCGAGGTCGGCGGCGGTGACGGCGGCGGCCAGCCCGGCCGGCCCGGCCCCCACCACGGCGAGGTCGAAGGTTCCGACGGCCTCCGGGGGCCGGGTCGACTCAGACGGCGAGATCGGCACGGCCGTGGCCCTCCTGGCTGGTGACGACGGTGCCGGGCTCGGCGGGCAGCAGGCAGAGCCGCTGGTTGGCCCGGCCGTCCACGGTGGCCAGGCAGTCGAAGCAGGCGCCGATCCCGCAGAACGCCCCGCGCGGGCGCCCACCATTCCGGGTGGTGCGCCAGGCGAGCACGCCGTCGGCCCAGAGCGCGGCGGCGATCGACTGCCCGGGCAGGGCGCGGACGGCCCGCCCGTCGAACTCGATCTGGTACCCGGGCCCGGGGTCGGCCCCGACCAGCCCCGCAGGGGTTCGGCGACGCGTCACCGGCTTCTCCATTCCGTCGTCCAGCTCATCCGATCCGATCCCGCCACCGCCCCGCCCTCACCCACGCCCGTCACCGCGCCGGGAACCGGTCGGCCCGGAACGGCCCGAGGTCCAGTTCCGGCCGCTTGCCGGTCAGCTGCTCGGCGATCAGCAGCCCGGTGGCGGGCGCCAGCCCGATCCCGGCCCCCTCGTGCCCGCAGGCGTGGTAGAGCCCCGGCACCCTGGGGTCCTCGCCGATCGCGGGCAGGTGGTCCGGCAGGTACGGGCGGAAGCCCCGGTAGGTGCGCATCACGCTGACGTCCGCGAGCACCGGGAACAGCTCCGCGGCCTGGACCGCGAGCCGGCGCAGCACCTCCTGGGAGAGGGTCCGGTCGAAGCCGACCCGCTCCCGGCTGGCGCCGATCAGCACCGGTCCGCCCGGGGTCCCCTCGACCACGGCGGAGGTCTGCAGCCCGGCCGAGCCGCTGGCCACGTCCGCCACGTAGTCGGCGGCGTAGACCTTGTGCCGGACGATCCTCGGCAGCGGCTCGGTGACCAGGACGAACCCGCGCCGGGGCAGTACCGGCAGGTGCACCCCCGCCAGCGCGGCCAGTTCGCCGCCCCAGGTGCCGGCCGCGTTGACCACCGCGGGGGCGGCCAGTTGGCGCCGGGCGGTCCGTACGCCGCGCACCGCGCCGTCCGGGCCGCGCTCCACGGCCGTCACGTCCTCCCCGGTGATCAGTTCGGCACCCGCCCGCCGGGCCTCGCGCAGCAGGTGGGCGGCGGCGAGCGCGGGCTGGACCTGGGCGTCCTGGGGGTAGTGGTAGCCGCCCGCGAGCCCGGGGGCGAGGTGTGGCTCCAGCTCGTGCAGCCGCTCGGCCGGGACCTCCTCGGCGCGCACCCCGGCCGCGGCCTGCCCGGCGGCGAAGGCCCGCAGCGCCTGCTGTCCGGCCTCGGTCGAGGCGACCACGACGCCGCCCTTGGGCTCGTACTCCACGGCCGGGCCGAGCTGTTCGGCGAGCTCGCGCCAGAGCCGGGTGCTGAGCAGGGCGAGGTCGAGCTCGGGCCCGGGTTCCTTGTCGGAGACCAGCAGGTTGCCCTCGCCCGCCCCGGTGGTGCCGCCGGCGACCGGCCCGCGGTCGACGACGGCGACGGCGAGCCCGGCCCGGGCGGCGTAGTAGGCACAGGCGGCGCCGACGACTCCGGCGCCGACCACGACGACGTCCAGTGGAGGTCTCCAGGTCTTCAACACGTCAGTAATATGTCACATGCCATCTGCTCTGCCAAGAGTCCCTTTACCTTCCCGAGCGAGTCCCCCGGAACAGCTACCTTCCCGAGGGAGTCCCCCGGAACAGCAGACGGCCCCGGCCCCCGCACGAAGCGGGAACCGGGGCCGCCGGCCCGATCACTCACCGGCTCAGGTGATGTCGTCCATCTGCTCCCGCCGCGCACTCGGCACCGGAGCGACACCCGCCGCCGGCGTCGCCGAGGCCTCGACGGTCTCCGCGCCCGCCACCGGCTGCACCGAGAGGTCCACCTGCGAGGCCTCCTCGTCGTCCAGCTCGGCGTCCGGGTTGTTCCGGCGCCTGCGCCGGTCGTTCATCAGCGCGATGCCCACCGCGAGGAAGTACAGCGCCCAGATCGGCGCGGCCAGCGCCAGCATGCTCAGCGGGTCGGCACTCGGCGTCGCGAAGGCCGCGAACACGGTGATCGCCATGATCATCCCGCGCCACCAGCCCAGCAGCCGCTTGCCGGTGACCATGCCGATCATGTTCAGCATCACGAGCAGCAGCGGGAACTCGAAGGCCAGGCCGAAGACCAGCACCATCCGCGTCGCGATGTCGAAGTAGTCGTTCGGCGGCAGGATCGGTGTGGTCTTGTCCGGGGTGAAGCTGACCAGGACCTCGATGGTCGTCGGCAGCACCAGGAAGGCCACGGCCACACCCGCCAGGAACAGCGGCGCCCCGAAGGCCATGAAGATGACGGTGTACTTCTTCTCGTGCTTGTGCAGACCGGGCGCCACGAACGCCCACACCTGCCACAGCCACACCGGCACCGCACCCACCACGCCGGCCGTCAGCGCCACCTGGAGCATCCAGGTGAAACCGGAGGTCAGACCGATGTTCGAGACCTGCGCGCACTTGCCGTGGTAGTGCAGTTGCTCCTCGGGCGTGTTGCACTGCGGCAGCGGCTTGAGCAGGAACGTCTCGATCTGCTTGTGGTAGATCAGGGCGACGATCGTGATCAGCACGATCGCCAGGACCGACTTGACCACGCGGTTGCGCAGTTCCCGCAGGTGATCGGCGAGGGCCATCCGCCCCTCAGGATCCTTGGGCGCCTTCTGCGGCGCCTTGGAGAGCTTGCTCAACCCCGGTCCTCAACTCGTGCGTCGAGGCCCGCCGGTCGACGGGCCTCCGTGGTCGCTCGCGGCACCCGTGCCGCGTCCCTCGCGTACGTCACGCGCGCCGCGCTCAGTGCGGGCGCTCGCCGCCGGGCGCACCCGGCCCGTCGCCGGGCGCCGACTCGACGCTCCGGGCCTCCGGCCGCGCCGAGACCTGCGGCGGGGCGGACGGCCGGACAGCCGGTGCGCTCCCCGCCGGCTCGTCCTCCGAGCGCATCGCCCTGGCCTCGCTCCTGAGGATCCGCAGCGACTGCCCCAGCGAGCGCGCCAGGTCGGGCAGCCGCTTGGCCCCGAACAGCACGACGGCAACCACCACGACCAGCATGATCGCGGTCATCGAGAAGCGCATGCGCCGACCACCTTCAGCATCCGCGGCCCGACAGACCGCCCGCCGCGGATGGTAACCGCTGCGGATGACGCCCCGACGACGGCCGCCCGAACAGGACAGCGGCCCCGACCGGCAGGACTGGAGCCACTGGAGAGCGTAACCCGCCCTCACCTCTGGACAGCAGCCCCCGTACCGCCGATGCCCCCGCCCGCCCTAGCGGGCCGGAACGGCCTCGGCCAGCTCCCCCGCCGCCTCGGCCAGCGCCCGGGAGGCCGCGTCCACACCCTTGGCCAGCGCCCGCACGTCCAGCCAGAGCCGGATCGCGAGGACCCCGAGGACCAGCAGGCCCGCGGTGGCGAGCAGGACGGCGGCGACGAGCATCCAGGACATGCGCCCCACCCTATACGGGGGTCACCCCTCCACCGGGACGAGCCGCATGGTGCGCACCCCCGCCGCGGTGAGCGCCTCGACGATCTTCTCCCCGGCCGGCTTGCGCACCGCCGCCCCGCAGAGCGGGCAGCCGAAGCTGTAGTGCGCCTGCGCGGGAGTCCGGCCGAGGGTCAGCCGGAACTCCTCGGCCGGGAGCTCGACCTTCTCCCGGCACTGCGAGCAGTACACCTTGAATCTCGTCCCGGGCTCCACCGCTCAGTTCCGCCCCTCCCCGTAGGCGGCCAGCGCCTCCCGCGCGGCCGAGCGCGCCTGCTCGGCCAGTTCGGGCGGCGAGACGATCCGGCCGTCCCGGCCCAGCCGCAGCGCCAGCGGGCGCAGCTGGGAGGGGTCGGCGCTGCGCAGGGTGATCCGCAGCCCGCCGTCGGGCAGTTCCTCGGCCCGGTCGTGGGTGTAGTACTCGGCGACCCAGCGGCCGCCGGAGGAGACCTCGACCACCACCTCCGGGTCGTCGGCGGCCGGGTTGACCAGCCCGCCGCTGAGGTCGCGCGGCTCGCGCCGGGGCGGGTCGGCCGGGACGTCCAGGACGCGGATCTCGGCGACCCGGTCCAGCCGGAACATCCGGTGGTCCTCCGAGGTGCGGCACCAGGCTTCCAGGTAGGTGTGGCCCTCGGTGAGCAGCCGGATCGGGTCGACCTCGCGCTCGGTCATCCCGCCGCGCCCGTGCGAGTAGTAGCGAAGCCAGAGCCGGCGGCCCTCGCTGAGCGCGCGGTCGATGTCGGCGAAGACGTGGCTCTCGGCCTCGAAGGTCACGCCGACCCGGGCACTGCCCTCGGCGCTCTCCCCCGCGGCGTTCTCGATCTTGGCGACGGCCCGGGTGAGGGCCTCCCGGTCCCCGGCCCGCAGACCGGGCAGCCCGGCCACCGCCCGGGCGGCCACCAGCAGCGCGGTCGCCTCGTCGGCGGCCAGCCGCAGCGGCTGGGCCACGTCGTCGACGTTGTGCCACCAGATCCGCTCGCCGTCGGTGTCGATGTCGAGCAGGTCGCCGCCGCGGAAGCTGGTGCCGCACATCGGCAGCACGTTGAGGTCCGCGATCAGCTCGCGCTCGCTGATCCCGAACGCGCGCGCCACCTCGGCGACCTCGGCCCCGGGCCGCTCGCGCAGGTAGGTGACCAGCGACAGCATCCGTCGCGTCTGGTCGATCGCATTGCTCATGCCCGAACGTCCTCCGTGTCCAGCCCCGCGACCGCCCGCAGCCGGTCGATGACATCCGCCCGCAGCTCCTCCGGGCCGAGCACCAGCACGTCGGGCCCGAACTCCGCGAGGTCGGCGCCCAGCCCGTTGCCGTACGGGATCTCCAGCTCGTCCCAGACCTCGTCGACCCGGGTGCTGCCGAGCGCCTTGGTGCGCAGCGGGAAGCCCGCGCCCCGGCGGACCCGGACGGTCGCGGTGGCGGTGGCCCCCTCGCCGGCGAACTTGGCCACGGTGGCCCGGACGTCCACGTGCTCGGGCACCGTCCCGAGGAAGGCCCCGCTCTTGGCCTTCACCCTGCCGGTGATCCGGCTGAGCCGGAACACCCGGGCGTCGCCGCGGTCCCGGTCGTACCCGGCCAGGTACCAGTGCCCGCGCCAGCACTCCAGCGCCCACGGCTCGACGCTGCGCTGCTCGACGGCCGCGGCACCGGCCTTGCGGTACTCGAAGGTGACCGGACGGCGGTCCCGGGCGGCGGTGAGCAGCGGCTCGAACGCGGCCTCCCGGGCGGGGATGCGCGGCTCCAGGGCGGTCCGGCCCTCGGCCTCGGTGAACGGCACCCCGGCCGCGCGCAGCTTCTGCAACGCGCCGCTGGCCGCGCCGGACATCTTGGCCTGCTGCCAGACCCGGGCGGCCAGGGTCAGCGCGGCGGCCTCCTCGGCGTCCAGCGCGATCTCCGGCAGCCGGTTGCGGTCGGCGCGGGCGAGGTAGCCCAGCTCGCCGTCCAGCGCGCTCTCGTCGACGTCGATCACCAGGCCGAGCTCGCGCAGGTCGTCCTTGTCCCGCTCGAACATCCGGTTGAAGGCGTCCTCGCTGCTGTTCTGCCAGGCTTCGCGGTAGGCCTCGATGGATTCCCGCAGCTCCTTCTTGGAGAGCGGACGTCTGGTGTTCATCAGGCACAGGGCGAGATTCATCAGCCGCTCTGCCTTGGCGATCGCCATCGCTGACCCTTCCGGTGTGCCGCGCCGCGCGCGGGGTGCGCCAACCGGGCGATCCCCACCCGGCGGGACCGACCGTACCGGTAGCGGTACGCACTGCAAAAGCCGCGTCCCGCGGCCGGTCCCCGGGAGCCGCCGTCCGGGCCCGGGAACGGCCTCGGGCCGGGCCCCCGAAGGGGTCCGGCCCGAGGTCACGGCAGGCTCAGACGGCCAGCAGGTCGACCACGAAGATCAGGGTCGAGTGCGGCGGGATGAGCGGCGACGGCGACTGGGCGCCGTACGCCAGGTGCGACGGGATGGTCAGCTCGCGACGGCCGCCGACCTTCATGCCCTTGACACCCTGGTCCCAACCCTTGATGACCCGGCCACCGCCGAGCGGGAAGCGGAACTCGTTGGGGCTCCGGTTCCAGCTCGCGTCGAACTCCTCGCCGGTCTCGAAGGTCACGCCGACGTAGCGGACGGTGACGTTCTGGCCCGACTTGGCCTCCTCGCCGTCACCGACGACGATGTCGCGGATCTGCAGCTCGGTCGGCGCGTCGCCGATCGGGAAGTCGATCTCGGGCTTCTCGTTCAGGTTCACAGCCATGGTCCCTCTTCTCACGTTCCCAGATTCCCTGCACGACCAAGCGGCGGACACCCGTACCGCGGCCCGTCCGGACCACGCTACGGGCGCCCGCCGCCCGCCGGGACACGGCCACGCGGCCGGACCCGAAGGTCACACGCGCACCATTGTCCCCGAAAAGTCGATCAGCCCTGACCGGCGTCCAGGATGTCCACCACGAAGACCAGGGTCGCGCCGGGCGGAATGTCGCCCTGCCCCTTGTCGCCGTAGCCCAGCGAGGCCGGGATCACCAGCTCGACCCGGCTGCCGACGGTCTGGCCCGTCAGCCCCTGGTCCCAGCCCTGGATGACCTGGCCGCCGCCGACCGCGAAGGAGAACGCCTGGCCCTTGCTGAGCGAGGAGTCGAAGACCTTGCCGTCCTTGGCCAGCGCGCCGGTGTACTGGACGACGACCTTCTCGCCCTTCTCCACCACCGGCCCGGTGCCCTTGATCAGGACGTGGGTCTTGAGCTCGGTCGGGTCCTTGGCCCCGGCCACCGGGGTGATGTCGGCCGGCTTCTTGCCGTTGTCCTTGACCTGCGGGAAGTCCGCGGGCGGCGGGGTGACGGTGCCGCTGACCACCGCGTCGGGCGCGTTGGCGTTGCGGATGTCGATCACGAAGATCAGGTTGTCCTTCGGGCCGATCGACATGTCCGGCTTGCCCTGCGAACCGAAGCCGGCCGCCGGCGGGGCCACCACCAGCAGTCGGCTGCCGGCCTTCTTCCCCATCACGGCCTGGTCCAGCGCGGGGATCAGCGCGTCGGTACCGGCCTGGAAGATCTGCGGCTTGCCCTTGTCGTCGTACGAGCTCGGGATGTCCTTGCCGGTGGTCCAGTCCTTGGCGGTGTAGTCCACCGAGGTCCAGGAGTTCTTGTCCACCTTGGGGCCGTTGCCCTCGGAGAGCACCTTCACCACGAAGGAGCCGTCGGAGGCCTCGCCCGGCACCTGGATCTCGGCCTTCTTGCCGAAGTCACCGGTGACGGTCGGCAGCACCTTGGCGCTGTCCTTGATCGGCGGCACCGGCTCGGCGGTCGGCGTGGGCGGCGCGGACTTCGTCGCGTCCGGCTGGGCGACCGAGGCGGTGTCCTTCGACGAGTCCTTGTTCACCATGTACAGCGTGATGCCGCTGCCGACCAGCAGCACGGCGAGCACCGTGCCGAGGATCACGCCCAGCTTGCCGACGCCGGGCGGGTTCTCGTCGTACCCCGCCTCCGAGGTGTCGTCCGCCTTGCGCACGCTGCTGGCGAAGATCTGCGGGGCGTCGTCGTCGTTCGACTTGGGCCCGGTCACGCGCGGCTTCTCGCCAGGCTGCGCCCAGCCCGCCTGCTGCGCGAGGATCGCCGGGGGCACGACGATCGACTCGCGGTCCGCCGCGACCTGCCCTCCCGGGCGGGAGGCGGCCGGGTCACCAGCAGAGCCGTCGTTCGCCGCGGTGCCGGCCCCGCCCGGGCTCGGCGTCTTCTCAGTCATGACTCCCCATCCATCTCGCCACGAGGTCTTCCAGGTCTGCGCCCGGCGTGGTGAGCGCCGGCCTGCCGCCGTACCCGTCCGCCCCGGACCCCGGCGCCGGGCGGCGCCTGCCACAGTGCGAGGGCAGTATGACAGCTCAGGATGAGGACGGACGCTTCGTTGTACGAGCGTCCGCCCAAGCGTACGGAATCCTCCCAGCGACTTCCTAGAGCGCCCGCTAGACCGCTTCCAGAATGTCGATCACGAAGACCAGCGTGGAGTTCGGCGGCACCGACCCCTGGGCCTGGTCCTTGTACCCCAGCGCCGGCGGCACCACCAGCAGCACCCGGCTGCCCACGGTCTGCCCCACCAGCCCCTTGTCCCAGCCCTCGATCACGCTGCCGGTGCCGATCTGCACGGCCTGGGCCCCGCCGTGGGTCCAGGAGGCGTCGAACTGCTGCCCGTTGCTCCACAGCACCCCGGTGTACTGCACGATCAGGGTCTGCCCGGTCTTGACCTGCTTGCCCTCGCCCTTGATCAGCACGGCCTGCTGGAGGTCTGCGGGCGCGGCCTGCCCGGCCGGGACGGTGATCCCCACCGGCGCCTTCCCGTTGTCCTTGACCTGCGGCAGCGTCGCGGCGGGCTGGGTCATGTTCCCGGTCAGCGTGGAGTCCTGCGGCAGGTCCTCCACGATGTCCAGCACGAAGACCACGGTGTCACCCTTGTTGACGCCCAGCTGGGTGGAGCCCTGCTCACCGAAGGCGGCCGCCGGCGGGGCCACCACCAGTAGCCGGGTGCCCACCTTCTTGTCGATCACGGTCTGGTCCAGCGCCGGCACCAGCTGCCCGCTGCCGGCCTGGTAGAGCTGGGGCTTGCCGTTGTCGTCGTACGAGCTGGGCAGGTCCTTGCCGGTGGTCCAGTCCTTCGCCGTGTAGTTGACGGTCACCCAGTCGCCCTTGCCGACGGTCGACCGCTCACCGTCCGTCACCGTGTTCACCACGAACTGGCCGCTGGGCTGCTGTCCCTCGGGGATGGTGATGGTCGCCTTGCTGCCGAAACCACCACCCGAAAGAGTGGGCATCGGGGAGGCCTCGCTCACCGGCGCCGGCACCGTCGGGGCCGCGCTCGCGGTGGACGGCGTCGCCGGTCCGGCCGCCTTGGGCGAGCTGTCGCAGGCGGCCGCGAGCAGCAACGGCAGGGTGAGAAGCAAACCGGCGGTGCGGCGCACGGTGGTCCTAACTGTCGGTCGAAGTCGGCTCTCCTGACTCGACGGACAGCGTATGCCCGGCATGCGTCCGGCCCCGGTAGGCAGCACCGGGGCCGGTCAACGCCAGGGCGCGCCCGATCACATGCCGGCGATCAGCTTCTCCACCCGCTCGTCCACCGAACGGAACGGGTCCTTGCACAGCACGGTGCGCTGCGCCTGGTCGTTCAGCTTGAGGTGCACCCAGTCCACCGTGAAGTCCCGGCGCTGCTCCTGCGCCCGGCGGATGAAGTCCCCGCGCAGCCGGGCCCGGGTGGTCTGCGGCGGGACGGACTTGGCCTCGAAGGTCTTGAGGTCGGTGGTCACCCGCTTCGCCTGGCCCTTGCCCTGGAGCAGGTAGAACAGGCCGCGCCGGCGGTGGATGTCGTGGTACGCGAGGTCGATCTGGGCCACCCGCGGGTTGGACATGCTCATCTCGTGCTTCTCGCGGTAGCGCTCGATGAGCTTGTACTTCATGATCCAGTCGATCTCGGTGGCCACCGTGTCGAGGCGCTCGGTGCGCACCGCCTCCAGGGTGCGGCCCCACAGGTCGAGCACCTGGGCGATGGTGCCGGTGTTGATGCCCTTGCGGTCGGCGAACTCCAGGGCCTTGGTGTAGTACTCCTCCTGGATGTCCAGCGCGCTGGCCTCCCGGCCGTTGGCGAGGCGCACCTGGTGGGTGCCGGTGAGGTCGTGGCTGACCTCGCGGATCGCCCGGATCGGGTTCTCCAGGGTGAGGTCGCGCATCACCACGCCGGCCTCGATCAGCCGCAGCACCAGGTCGGTGGAGCCCACCTTGAGCAGGGTGGTGGTCTCCGACATGTTGGAGTCGCCGACGATCACGTGCAGCCGGCGGTAGCGCTCGGCGTCCGCGTGCGGCTCGTCCCTGGTGTTGATGATCGGGCGGGAGCGGGTGGTGGCGGAGCTGACGCCCTCCCAGATGTGCTCGGCCCGCTGGCTGACGCAGTAGACCGCGCCGCGCGGGGTCTGCAGCACCTTGCCCGCGCCGCAGATCAGCTGGCGGGTGACCAGGAAGGGGATGAGCACGTCGGCCAGCCGGGAGAACTCGCCGTGCCGGGCCACCAGGTAGTTCTCGTGGCAGCCGTAGGAGTTGCCGGCCGAGTCGGTGTTGTTCTTGAAGAGGTAGACGTCCCCCGCGATGCCCTCCTCGTGCAGCCGCCGTTCGGCGTCCACCAGGAGTCCTTCGAGGATCCGCTCGCCCGCCTTGTCGTGCGTCACCAGCTCGGTCACGTCGTCGCACTCGGGGGTGGCGTACTCGGGGTGGGAGCCGACGTCGAGGTAGAGCCGGGCGCCGTTGCGCAGGAACACGTTGCTGCTGCGGCCCCAGGAGACGACCCGGCGGAACAGGTACCGCGCGACCTCGTCCGGCGACAGCCGACGCTGCCCGCGGAACGTACAGGTCACGCCGTACTCGTTCTCCAGCCCGAAAATCCGGCGGTCCATGAGCACTCCATTCTCTGTCGGAGCTGTCCGAAACCGCCTCCACGACGACTGGGCCGCCGCAGGGGCACCGGAGTCCCGTACGCCGGCGGTCCGGCCGCCGTACGGGACTCCGCAGGCACTGCTACTCCGGCGCGCTCGCCGCCGGGTTCTCGTCGTCGTCCGACTCCGCGGACTGGTCCCCGTCGAGCAGCCGGCCGAGCTGGTTGCCCAGGATCCGCTTGAACTTGCGCTGCTGGAACCGCTGGCGGTCGAGGACCGCGACCTCCAGTTGTTCCGGGGTGAGGGCGCGCGGGCTGCCCCCGTTGGGGTCGCGGGCGAGCGAGTCGACCGCGACCTTCACCGCCTCGGTGAGACTCATGCCGACGCGGTGGCGCTGGCCCAGGTAGTTGCCGATCGAGTCGGCGTTGCCGCCGACCACGACGTAGTTCTTCTCGTCGACGACCGAGCCGTCCGGCGTGAGCCGGTAGATCTGGTCGTTGTCGGCGGTGCGGCCGACCTCGGCGACGATCAGCTCGACCTCGTACGGCTTCTCGCCGACCGAGGAGAAGATGGTGCCCAGGGTCTGGGCGTACACGTTGGCCAGGCCGCGGGCGGTGACGTCGGCCCGGTCGTAGGAGTAGCCGCGCAGGTCGGCGTAGCGGACGCCGCCGATGCGCAGGTTCTCGAACTCGTTGTAGCGGCCGACCGCCGCGAAGGCGATCTTGTCGTAGATCTCGGAGACCTTGTGGAGCGCCCGGGAGGTGTTCTCGGCGACGAAGACGATGCCGTCGGCGTAGGTGAGCACGACCACGCTGCGGCCGCGAGCGATGCCCTTGCGGGCGTACTCCGCGCGGTCCGCCATGGCCTGCTGGGGCGAGACGTAGAACGGTGTCGACACCGGCGGTCGTCCCTTTCCTGTGAGGTGATGGCTAGATCAGCGGGGCCTGCGGGCCGTTCGGCCGGTTCAGGCGCTCGTCGGTGATGGCGACCGCGATCGCCGCGACCTCCGCGTTGTCGAGCCGGCGGAAGCCGTCCGCGGTGATCAGCGAGACGATCGGGAAGATCTTGCGGGCGAGGTCCGGGCCGCCGGTGGCGGAGTCGTCGTCGGCCGCGTCGTAGAGCGCCTGGACGACCAGGGTGGCGGCCTGCTCGGCGTTCAGGCCGTCGCGGTAGAGCTTCTTGAGCGAGCCGCGGGCGAAGACCGAGCCCGAGCCGGTGGCGGTGAAGCCGTGCTCCTCGGAGCGCCCGCCGGTGACGTCGTAGTTGAAGATCCGGCCGCGGCCGAGGTCGAGGTCGTAGCCGGCGAAGACCGGCACCACCGCGAGGCCCTGCATCGCCATGCCGAGGTTGCCCCGGATCATGGTGGTGAGCCGGTTGGCCTTGCCCTCCAGGGAGAGCACCGCGCCCTCGATCTTCTCGTAGTGCTCCAGTTCCAGCTGGAACAGCCGGACCATCTCGACCGCGAGGCCGGCGGTGCCGGCGATGCCGACGGCGCTGTACTCGTCCGCCGGGAAGACCTTCTCGATGTCACGCTGGGCGATGACGTTGCCCATGGTCGCGCGGCGGTCACCGGCGATCACCACGCCGCCGTCGAAGACCGCGGCCACGATCGTGGTCCCGTGCGGGGCCTCGACCACGGAGCCCTCGGGGAGCCCGCGGTGGCCGGGCAGCAGCTCCGGCTTGTGCTCTGCGAGGAAGTCCAGGAACGAGGAGGACCCCGGGGTCAGGAAGGCAGCCGGTAGACGCCCGGTGCCACGAGTGTTGGCTTCCACACGATTCCTTCCAGGTAGCTTGAAGCGCGCATTGCCCGCACCCTACCCGCCGACGATCACCGTCCAACGCGTGGAGGGGCCGGAACCGGGACGGCCGGGCGGGCAGCGCCGCCCGACCGTCCCGGGCGGTCGCGACCGTGAATTCCCGATTACCCGGGTACGGGCTATTGCCCGCCCTTCTGCACGAATCCCCGGACGAAATCCTCGGCGTTCGACTCGAGGACCTCGTCGATTTCGTCGAGCACCGCGTCGACGTCGTCGCTCAACTTTTCCTGGCGCTCCTTGAGCTCGTCGGAATTCTGCGATTCCGCGACCTGCTCCTCGACCTCCTCGGAGGAGCGGTTTGCCCGCTGCTGGCCGCCGCCGGTGTCCTTGCTCGCCATTTCCCTCACCCCGCTCGAATCGTCTGGCACGGTTTGGTCGGTCGGTCGTTGCCGGTTGGCACCGACCCTATACACAAGGTGCGACTGCCGCTCCCGGTTTGCCGATGGTGCTCCCTGTCCAACGCCCGCTGCCACCCCGGATGATTCCCATTCGGCGGACGTTCACCCGTGGTGATCGAAAAGTTACCCGCCGGCGAGGACACGCAGCAGGTCCTCCGCCGTGCGGCAGCGGTCCAGCAGCTCCTTGACGTGGTTGCGGGTGCCGCGCAGGGGCTCCAGGGTGGGCACCCGCTGCAACGAGTCCCGGCCGGGCAGGTCGAAGATGACCGAGTCCCAGGAGGCCGCCGCGACGTGCTCCGCGTACTGCTCCAGGCAGCGGCCGCGGAAGTACGCCCGGGTGTCCTCCGGGGGCTTGGAGACGGCCCGCTCGACCTCCTCCTCGGTCAGCAGCCGCTCGAACCGGCCGCGGGCCACCAGGCGGTTGTAGAGGCCCTTCTCGGGCCGCACGTCGCTGTACTGGAGGTCCACCAGGTGCAGCCGGGGGCTGTCCCACTCCAGGGCGTCCCGGCTGCGGTAGCCCTCCAGGATCTCCCGCTTGGCGATCCAGTCCAGCTGCCGGGAGAGCGACATCGGGTCGCGCTCCAGCCGCCCGAGGACGTCCTCCCAGCGGGCCAGCACGTCCAGGGTCTGCTCGTCGGCGTCGGTGCCGAAGCGGTCCTCGACGTACTTGCGGGCCAGTTCGAAGTACTCCAGCTGGAGTTGGACGGCGGTGAGCTTGCGCCCGTTGCGCAGGGTGATCAGGTGCTTGAGCGTCGGGTCGTGGGAGACCCGGTGCAGGGTGCGCACCGGCTGGTCGACCGCGAGGTCGGAGGCGATGAAGGCGTCCTCGATCATCGACAGGACCAGCGAGGTGGTGCCCAGCTTGAGGTAGGTGGAGATCTCGGAGAGGTTGGCGTCGCCGATGATCACGTGCAGCCGGCGGTACTTCTCGGCGTCGGCGTGCGGTTCGTCCCGGGTGTTGATGATCGGGCGCTTGAGGGTGGTCTCCAGGCCGACCTCGACCTCGAAGTAGTCCGCCCGCTGGCTGATCTGGAAGCCGTTCGCCGAGCCGTCCTGGCCGATGCCGACCCGGCCGGCGCCGGTGACCACCTGGCGGGAGACGAAGAACGGGGTGAGGTGGCGGACGATGTCGGCGAACGGCGTCGCCCGCTTCATCAGGTAGTTCTCGTGGGTGCCGTAGGAGGCGCCCTTGTTGTCGGTGTTGTTCTTGTACAGGTGGATGTTCTGCCCGTTGGGCAGCTCCAGCGCGCGCTGGGCGGCGGCCGCCATGATCCGCTCGCCCGCCTTGTCCCAGAGCACGGCGTCGCGCGGGTTGGTCACCTCGGGCGAGCTGTACTCGGGGTGTGCGTGGTCCACGTAGAACCGGGCCCCGTTGGTCAGGATGACGTTGGCGAGGCCGATGTCCTCGTCGGTCAGCTGGCTGGCGTCCGCCACCTCGCGCGCGAGGTCGAAGCCCCGCGCGTCGCGCAGCGGGTTCTCCTCCTCGAAGTCCCAGCGGGCCCGCCGTGCCCGGTGCATCGCCGCCGCGTACGCATTGACGATCTGGGACGAGGTGAGCATGGCGTTGGCGTTGGGGTGCCCGGGCACGGAGATCCCGTACTCGGTCTCGATGCCCATAACGCGCCGTACGGTCATGCGGCCCTCCTTGCCCGGTGCCCCGCCCCCGGCGGGCGGAACACGCTGACGTACCGCTGAACAACACCGGCGCCGGACATCTGCCCGCGGACGGTGGGTCGAGCCTATTTCCGTGTCGTGCGGCGGGCCCCGAGACGCGCCGTCCGGCTGCGGGGCCGCGAGGCGCCACAGCCGGACGGGGTGCGTACAGCTCCGGGGACCGTCGCCGGCCCGGACAACCGCGTGCTTACAGGTACTGCCCCGTGTTGGCGACAGTGTCGATGGAGCGGCCGGACTCGGCGCCCTGCTTGCCGGTGACCAGCGTGCGGATGAAGACGATCCGCTCGCCCTTCTTGCCGGAGATGCGGGCCCAGTCGTCCGGGTTGGTGGTGTTCGGCAGGTCCTCGTTCTCCTTGAACTCGTCCACGCAGGCGGCGAGCAGGTGGGAGACGCGCAGACCGCGCTGACCGTGGTCGAGGAAGTCCTTGATGGCCATCTTCTTCGCCCGGTCGACGATGTTCTGGATCATGGCGCCGGAGTTGAAGTCCTTGAAGTACAGGACCTCCTTGTCACCGTTGGCGTAGGTGACCTCCAGGAAGCGGTTCTCCTCGGTCTCCGAGTACATCCGCTCCACGACCGACTGGATCATCGCCGCCACCGTGGCGCCCACGGAGCCCTCGTGCTCCTTGAGGTCGTCCGGGTGGAACGGCAGCGAGTCCTTGAGGTACTTGGAGAAGATGTCCTTCGCGGCCTCGGCGTCCGGGCGCTCGATCTTGATCTTGACGTCCAGGCGGCCGGGCCGCAGGATCGCCGGGTCGATCATGTCCTCGCGGTTCGAGGCGCCGATGACGATGACGTTCTCCAGGCCCTCCACGCCGTCGATCTCGGCGAGCAGCTGCGGGACGATGGTGTTCTCCACGTCCGAGCTGACACCGGAACCGCGGGTGCGGAACAGGGACTCCATCTCGTCGAAGAAGACGATGACGGGCGTGCCCTCGCTCGCCTTCTCCCGGGCCCGCTGGAAGACCAGCCGGATCTGCCGCTCGGTCTCGCCCACGTACTTGTTGAGCAGCTCCGGGCCCTTGATGTTGAGGAAGTAGCTCTTCCCCTGGGGGCGGCCGGTGACCTCGGCGACCTTCTTGGCCAGCGAGTTGGCGACCGCCTTGGCGATCAGCGTCTTGCCGCAGCCGGGCGGGCCGTAGAGCAGCACGCCCTTGGGCGGGCGCAGCTCGTACTCCTTGAAGAGGTCGGCGTGCAGGTACGGCAGCTCGACCGCGTCGCGGATCAGCTCGATCTGGTTGCTCAGGCCGCCGATCTGGCGGTAGTCGATGTCCGGGACCTCCTCGAGGACCAGTTCCTCGACCTCGGACTTCGGCACCACCTCGTACACGTAGCCGGAGCGGGGCTCCAGCAGCAGTGCGTCGCCGGCCCGGACGGTGATGTCCCGCAGCGGTTCGGCGAGGCGCACCACCCGCTCCTCGTCGGTGTGGCCGATGACCAGGGCGCGCTCGCCGTCCTCGAGGATCTCCTTGAGGGTGACGATCTCGCCGATGCGCTCGAAGGCCATCGCATCCACGATGTTGAGGGCCTCGTTGAGCATCACTTCCTGGCCGCGCCGCAGTTCGTCGAGGGCGACGTTCGGGCTGACATTGACGCGGAGCTTGCGACCGCCGGTGAAGATGTCGGCGGTACCGTCCTCGTTCGCCTCGAGGAAGGTGCCGAACCCGGCCGGGGGCTGTGCCAGCCGGTCCACTTCCTCCTTGAGGGCCACGATCTGGTCGCGGGCCTCGCGCAGGGTGGAGGCGAGTCGTTCGTTCTGGGCGGTCACGCCGGCCAGGTTGGTCTGGAGCTCGACGATCCGCTCTTCGAGGATTCTCGAATTGCGCGGCGAGTCGGCGAGCTTGCGGCGCAGTACGGCGATTTCCTGCTCAAGGTACGAGACCTGAGCGGCCTCGTCGGAACCACGAGCGGGCCTGCCGGTGCTGCGGTTGTAGTCGTCATCGTGGGCTGCCACGGTCCTCACCTCCTCCGGGGAGCTGGACGCTTCCAGACCCTACCTGGGACCAGGGGTCCGTAAACCCCTAGATCAAGAAAGATGGAACGGGCGTGTCCGATCTTCGCCCCAGCGTGCTTCCCCTCTGCTAAGGGGATACCCACCGCGCACCACCCAAAGCGGGCCAGATGTATCGTCGGGCGAAGTGATATCCGATCGCGACCGCGGTGGTGGGTCCGATCGTTGTACGAATGGCGGGATTGCTCCAGGAATAGGGGCGACCCGGGACAGAAACGGCAGGGGACCATGTCGGTGACCGAGCAGACCGCGGCAGCGGCCGAGGAGCTGGAGGTGTGGATCGACCAGGATCTGTGCACCGGCGACGGCATCTGCGTCCAGTACGCACCGGAGGTCTTCGAGCTGGACATCGACGGACTCGCGTACGTGAAGGGCGAGGACGACGAACTGCGCCAGCAGCCCGGGGAGACCGCCCCGGTGCCGCTGACGCTCCTTCAGGACGTGGTGGACTCGGCGAAGGAGTGCCCCGGCGACTGCATCCACGTGCGCCGGGTCGCCGACCGGGTCGAGGTCTACGGGCCCGACGCCGACTAGCGGTTCGGGCCGCGCGCAGGGTTCAGGTCGCGCTGACCGGGGCGGCGGTCTGGGAGCGTTCCCAGCCGCCGCCCCGGTGCGTCCAGGTGAGGTCGAGTGAGAGGTCCGGGCGGAAGCGCGGCACCTCGTCGCTCGAATACCCCTGCGCGCGGCCGGTGATGGCGCCGTCGGAGCGCACCGCGAGCCGGCTCAGGGTCAGGTTCTCCCGCTCGGTCAGCAGGGTGGCGACCACCACCGGGCGCCGGTCCGGGCCGAAGCCGAGCAGGTAGACGGATTCCGGCGGGGTGCCGGTGTCGGTGCCGCACTGCGCGGCGACGACCGTACCGGGGCTGCCGTCGCCCAGGTCGGCGGGCACGCTGAGCACCGTCCTGACCGGGAACGGGCCGCAGTCCATGGGCAGTTGGGCCTTGGCTGGATCGGGGGCCGCGCTCGCCGCGAGCGCCTTGGGGGTGCCGCCGCGGGCGGGCAGCGGGGTGCCGGTCGCCGGGGAGGCGGCGAGTGCGGCGGCCACCACCGCGCCGCAGCCGGCCAGGGCGAGGGCCCAGTGCCAGGGTGCGGTCCGTGCGTGACCGGGCCGGGTGCGGCCCTGCGGTGTCTGCTGTCCGGCCGTCGCCGTCGTCCCGACCGCGGTCTCCACCAGGCGTCCCCTCCAGAGCTCCAGGAGCGTGTGAGCGAGCATCGTCCCACACCGGGGTGAGCGGCAGACGAAAGGGGTGGTGCGAGCGCGATGCTCGCACCACCCCTGGTGTTCGGGCCGGGCTCAGCCCAGGTCGGGCTGCTCGGAGTCGGTGTCGCGGGCCGCCCTGCGGGCCGCGGCGCGCTCCTGGAGGGACGGCTCGGGCGCCCCGCTGTCGTAGTCCTCGCCGTAGGCGCCCTTGGCCGGGCGGCGGCGGCGCAGCGGCGGCTCGACACCGTCCGCCAGGCGGCGGGCGGTGAGCAGGAAGCCGGTGTGGCCGATCATCCGGTGGTCCGGGCGGACGGCCAGGCCCTCCAGGTGCCAGGTGCGGACCATGGTCTCCCAGGCCTGCGGCTCGGTGAAGGTGCCGTGGTCGCGCAGCGCCTCGACGGTCTTGGACATCTGCGTCGTGGTGGCCACGTAGCAGCAGATCAGGCCGCCGGGGACGAGCGCCTTGGAGGCGACGTCCAGGCACTCCCAGGGGGCCAGCATGTCGAGGATGACACGGTCGACGTCGGTCTCGACCAGGTTGTCCTGGAGGTCGCCGACGGTCAGCTTCCACGCCGGGTGCGGGCCGCCGAAGTAGCGCTCCACGTTGCCCTGGGCGATGTCCGCGAAGTCCTGCCGGCGCTCGTAGGAGGCCAGCATGCCCTGCTCGCCGACGGCGCGCAGCAGGTACGTGCTGAGTGCGCCCGAGCCGACACCCGCCTCGATCACCCGGGCACCGGCGAAGATGTCGGCCATCGCCAGGATCTGCCCCGCGTCCTTGGGATAGATCACGGCGGCGCCGCGGGGCATGGACAGGACGTAGTCGGGGAGCAGGGGGCGCAGCGCGAGGTACGGGACGTTCCCCGTGGTGCGCACGACCGTGCCTTCGGGAGCGCCGATCAGCTCGTCGTGCGGGAACGCACCCTTGTGGGTGTGGAACTGGTTCCCGGCCTGGAGCGTGAACGTGTAGTGGCGACCCTTGGGGTCGGTCAGCTGGACCTGGTCCCCGACCTGGAAGGGCCCGCGTCGGCGGGCAGCACCGGTCGGTTCGGACATGCGCCCAATCCTAAGGGAAGCGGGGCGTCCCGCCTCACCAGGTCCTGCTCAGCGGCCGGAGACGGCCGCCGTGAGGCGCTGTTCGATGTCGCTGAGCGCGGCCACGCCGTAGATCCGGCCGTCCGCCTCGACCACCAGGTACTCCCCCGCCGGGGTGGCCTGGACGGCCCGCAGCAGGTCCTCGCCGCCGAGGTCGGCGTCCAGCCGCAGCCCGGGTTCGAGGTCGCGGGCGAGCGGGCCGACGACCACCCAGGGGCGGCGGTGCTCCGGTACGGCCCGTACCGCGGACTCCCGGACGATGGCGATCGGCTCGCCCCGGCCGTCCACCACCACGACCGCGCCGGCCTCGGCCTCGCGGGCCCGGCGCATCGCCTCGCCGAGCGGGGTGTCGGCGGTGACCTCGACGGTGCGGCGGGCGAGGTCGCGCAGCCGCAGGGCGGGCAGCGCCTCCTTGAGCCGGGCGTTGCGCAGGCTCCCGGTGGCGCCGTTCCAGATGATCGCGGCCAGCACGGCGGCCAGCACCGCGTCCACCAGGGTGTCGGTGGTGGTGCGCTCGGCGCCGCGGGAGGCGCTGACCAGCGGCAGGCCGAACAGCACCGCGACGGCCAGCCCGCGGCCGATCCAGGCGGCCGCCACGGTGCCGGTCATCGCCCTGCCGGTGATCGCCCAGACCACCGCGCGCAGCATCCGGCCGCCGTCCAGCGGCAGGCCGGGCAGCAGGTTGAAGGCGGCGACCACCAGGTTGGAGACCATCAGGCCGGTCAGCAGCACCCCGGGCACGCTGGACAGGTCGACGGCGCGCAGCGCCAGGTAGAAGACCCCGCCGAGCACCAGCGACAGCAGCGGGCCGACGAAGGCCAGCCAGAACTCGCGCCAGGGGCTCTCGGCCTCGTTCTCGATCTCGGAGACGCCGCCGAAGAACTGCAGCTGGATCCGCCGCACCCCGAGCCGGTAGCGCAGCGCGACCAGGGTGTGGGCGAGCTCGTGCACCAGGACGGAGGCGTAGAAGGCGACCGCGAAGAAGAACGCGAGCAGGTAGCGCTCACCGCTGCCGAGTTCGGGCAGCACGTCGCCGAGCTGCCCGCCGAACACCCAGGTGATCAGCGCGGCGATGACGAACCAGGACGGGGTGACGTAGACGGGCACGCCGAAGGGGCGCCCCATCAGGAGGCCGCCGCCGTGCTCCGGCGGGCGCCCCTTCGGGCGTCCGCCGTCCTGCGGTGGCTGGTCGGAGGTCTGCTGCCCCCTGGTGTCGCTCACCGTGATCCCTTCGGTCGTCCGCCGTCGTGCCCCGGTGCGCCCACGCTACGTGATCGCGGCCACTCGGCGGCGCGCGCCCCTCTGCCAGGGTTCATACCCACTGGACCGGCCCCGGACCGGGCCGGGGCCCGGCCGACTGCCGGGAAGGGGCACCGCGGCAGCCCGGTGGCAGCGGGATGACAGCAAAGGGCAATAGGGTCGTAGCCATGCAGCAGACCGACACCAGCAGCGCCGCCGGGGCCCCGGCGCGCCCGGCGGCGCCCCCGACCGGGCTCTCCCCGTCCCGTGCCGGGGACTTCCTCACCTGTCCCCTGCTGTACCGGCTGCGGGTGATCGACCGGCTGCCCGAGCCGCCGAGCCCGGCGGCGACCCGGGGCACGCTGGTGCACGCGGTGCTGGAGCGGCTGTTCGACAGCCCGGCGGCCGAGCGGACGCCGGAGCGGGCGCTGGGCCTGCTGCGTCCGCAGTGGGAGCGGCTGCTGGGCGAGCGCCCGGAGCTGGGCTCGCTGTTCCCGGACGACCCGGACGGCGCGGCGCTGACCCGCTGGCTGGCGGACGCCGAGAAGCTGGTCGGCCAGTGGTTCCGGCTGGAGGACCCGACCCGGCTGCACCCGGTGGAGCGCGAGCTGTACGTGGAGACGGCCCTGGAGTCGGGGCTGCTGCTGCGCGGCTACATCGACCGGGTGGACGTCGCCCCCACCGGCGAGGTCCGGCTGGTGGACTACAAGACCGGCCGGGCGCCCTCGCGGGACTTCGAGGGCAAGGCGATGTTCCAGATGAAGTTCTACGCACTGGTGGTGTGGCGCTGGAAGGGCGTGATCCCCAAGCGGCTCCAGCTGGTCTACCTCGGCGGCGGCGGGGACGTGGTCAGCTACGACCCGGACGAGGCCGACCTGCTCGCGGTGGAGCGCAAGCTGCAGGCGCTGTGGGAGCGGATCGCCCAGGCGGTGGCCACCGGGGACTTCCCGGCGACCCGCAACCGGCTCTGCGACTGGTGCGACCACCAGGCCAGCTGCCCGGAGTTCGGCGGCACCCCGCCGCCGTACCCGCTGCCGCTGGCCCGTACGTCGGATGAGAGCGATCCCACGGGGGATCCGATGAGCAAGGAGTCCTAGTGACGATCCGAGTGCTGCTGGTCGACGACCAGCCGCTGCTGCGCACCGGTTTCCGGATGATCCTGGAGGCCGAGTCCGACCTCGTGGTGGTCGGCGAGGCCGGTGACGGTCAGCAGGCGCTGGACCAGGTCCGGGCGCTGCAGCCCGACGTGGTGCTGATGGACATCCGGATGCCGCGGATGGACGGCGTCGAGGCGACCCGCCGGATCGCCGGTCCGGGTCGGGACGGCCCGGCCAAGGTGCTGGTGCTGACCACCTTCGACCTGGACGAGTACGTGGTGGAGGCGCTGCGCGCGGGTGCCAGCGGCTTCCTGCTCAAGGACGTCCCGGCGGAGGAGCTGGTGCAGGCGATCCGGGTGGTCGCGGACGGCGCGGCGATGCTGGCGCCGAGCATCACCCGCCGGCTGCTGGACATGTACGCCACCAAGCTGCCCTCGGGCGAGGAGGCCCCGCCGCAGGCGCTGAGCGCGCTGACCGAGCGGGAGTTGGAGGTGTTGAAGCTGGTGGCGCGCGGGCTGTCGAACGCGGAGATCGCGGCCGAGCTGTTCGTCAGCGAGACGACCGTGAAGACCCACGTCGGCCACGTGCTGACCAAGCTCCAGCTGCGCGACCGGGTGCAGGCGGCGGTGTACGCCTACGAGAGCGGCCTGGTGCGGCCGGGCGCGCTGTAGCCCGGGGAACGCGACGGCGGCCCGCCCGCTCCCCCGGTGTCCCGGGACGGAGCGGGCGGGCCGCCGTGCGTCGCGCGCTACTTGCCGCTGCGGCCGATCTCCCAGAAGCGGAAGAAGCCGGTGGTGTCGACGGTGGACTCGACACCGGTGATGTCCGGGCGGGCCGCGTAGAAGGACTTGTTCTGGTACAGCGGGACCAGCGGGACGGTGTCCGCGACGATCTGCTGGACCTGCGCGTAGCCCGCCGAGGCGGCGCTGCGGTCGGCCTGCTTGAGGCCGTCCGGGATCAGCTTCTGGCTGATCCTCGGGTCGTCCCAACCGGTGTGGAAGACGCCGCCGTCGAGCAGCAGCGGGGCGAGGTAGTTGTCCGGGTCGGGGTAGTCGGCGAACCAACCGATGATGTACGCCTGGTACTTGCCCTCGGTCCAGCCCTTCTTGTAGGCGTCCCAGTCCGCCTCCTGCTGGACCGTCACCTGGAAGAGGCCGCCGGTCTCCAGCTGCTTCTTGATCGTCTCGGCCTCGCCGCCGCCGGCCCGCGAGCGGGACCAGGTGAGGGTGAGCTTGACCGGGGTCTGGACCTTGGCGTCGGTCAGGGCCTTCTTGGCCTTGGCCACGTCCTGGTCGCCCCAGCGGTCGAAGAAGGCGGTGGTGTGGCCGGTGACGCCGGCCGGGACCATCGCGTACAGCGGCTGGACGGTGCGGGCGAAGACGTCGCGGGCGAGCGCCTTGCGGTCGAGCAGCGCGGCGGCGGCCTGGCGGACGCCGACGTTGGAGAGCACCGGGTCCTTGGTGTTGAAGGCCAGCGAGCGGGTGTCGTTGCTGTCGCCCTCGACCACCTGGAGGTCGGTCTTGCCGCCCTGCTGGTCCGAGCGGATCTGGGCCGCGGTGTTGGGCTCCAGGCTGTTGTCGGTGACGTCGACGTCGCCCTTGTCCAGCGCCGCCTTGAGGTCGGCGGGCTTGTCGAAGTACCGGACGGTGAACTTGCTGTTCCGCAGCTTGGCGTCGCCGCTGTACTTGTCGTTGGGGACCAGCACGACCTTGCCCAGCTGCTTGCCGCCGGCCATGCCCTCGACCGAGTCGAAGCGGTACGGGCCGGAGCCGACCACCTTGTCGTTGGCGAGCGCCTTGTCGGCCGGGTAGACCTGGTGGTCGACGATGGCGCCGGCCGGGGAGGCCAGCTTGGCCGGCAGGGTGGCGTCGGGGGTCGCCAGGTGGAAGACCACCTCGCTGTCGCCCTTGGCCTCCACGCTCTTGATCGAGGCGAGCAGGCCGGCCGGGCCGTTCGGGTCGTTGATCTTCTTGGTCCGCTGGATCGAGAACACCACGTCCTCGGCGGTCAGCGGGTGGCCGTTGGAGAACTTCAGGCCGGGCCGCAGGGTGCAGTGGTACTCGGTGGCCTCGCCGCCGGAGAAGTCGCAGGACTGCGCGGCGTCCGGGGAGGGCGTGCTGGCGGCGGCCGGGAAGGTCAGCAGCGACTGGAAGGTGTTGCGCAGCACCAGCCAGGAACCGGAGTCGTAGACCACCGCGGGGTCCAGCACGCCGGTGAGCTGGGCGGTCCCCATGGTGATGGACTTGCCGCCGCTGTCCCCCTTGACGGCGTCGGTGACCGATCCGCAACCGGCCACCGTCACGGCGACCAGACCGGCGCAGCCGAGTGCTGCCAGGCGTTCAGCTGAAGTCTTCACGGGAGCGTCCTTCGGGGGTGTCGCGAACCCGAGTAGCGTGCCATATCGAACACGCACGACCGATACCCGTGCAGATGACGTTTGGGACACGGTCGTTGGGGGCATCACGGCGCGCCCGACGAGTTGTCAGCCATTGCCCGTTTTCTCCCCACCGGACCGCCGGTGCCGGCCCGGCAGGGCCGCCTACCGGCCGGTAGGGTCGGCGCGCAATGAGATGACAATCACATCCAGTGGGTGGCCGCGCCCTGGACCCGCGAGGCGACCAGCGACCGCAGCAGTTCGAGATCGACCTGCTCCAGCGACGGCAGCACCAGCCGCCCGGGGGCCGGCTCGATCGGCGCCACCGAGGGCACCGCGATCACCGGACAGCCCGCCGCCTCGCCCGCCCGCACCCCGGTCGGGGTGTCCTCGACGACCACGCAGCGGGCCGGCTCCGCACCCAGCCGGCGGGCCGCCTCCAGGTACGGGTCGGGGAACGGCTTGGTGCGCGGCAGCTCGTCCCCGCCGATGGTGAAGGCGAACCGGTCGGCGCCCAGCGAGCGCAGCACGATGTCGATCACGTGCCGGTGCGAGGCGGACACCAGCGCGGCCGGAACGCCGTGCGCGGCAAGGGTGTTGAGCAGCCGCTCGGCCCCCGGCATCAGCGGCACCCCGCCCCCCAGCAGGTCGACGAAGCGCTGGTTGACCAGCACCCCCAGGTCGGCCGGGGCGATGTCCACCCCGGTGCGGGCGACCAGGTACTCCATCACCCTGGTCATCGGTCCGCCGACGACGTGCGCCCGGTCCTGCTCGTCCAGCCGGTGGCCCAGCTCGGCGAAGAGCGACACCTCGGCCTGCCACCAGAAGTCCTCGGTGTCCACCAGCGTGCCGTCCATGTCCAGCAGCACTGCCTGGAGGCCGGGCTCGGGCCCGAGGTCGAGCGCCGGGGCGGCGGTGGAGCTGGTCGTCATGGCAAGTCCTTCCGGCTGCGCCCAGGACGGTCCCGGGGATGGCACGGGCCGGCCCGCTGGTCAGCGGACCGGCCCGTTCAGGATCATCCAGGATACGCCCGCTTCGCCCGGAAAGAGCGAACGGAGAAGGACGTACGGGTTACCGTGCGTTGAAGTACTTCGCCTCGGGGTGGTGGATCACGATGGCGTCGGTGGACTGCTCCGGGTGGAGCTGGAACTCCTCGGACAGCACCACGCCGATCCGCTCGGGCTTGAGCAGCTCGGCGATCTTGGCGCGGTCCTCCAGCTCGGGGCAGGCCCCGTAGCCGAGCGAGAAGCGGGCGCCCCGGTACTTGAGGGCGAACATGTCCTTGACGTCCTGCGGGTCCTCGCCGGAGAAGCCCAGCTCGAAACGGACCCGGGCGTGCCAGAACTCGGCCAGCGCCTCGGCCAGCTGGACGGAGAGGCCGTGCAGCTCCAGGTAGTCGCGGTAGGAGTTCCCGGCGAACAGCTCGTTGGCCGCCTCGGAGATCCGGTTGCCCATGGTGACCACCTGGAGCCCGACCACGTCCCGCTCGCCGGACTCCTCCGGGCGGAAGAAGTCCGCCAGGCAGAGCCGGCGGCCGCGCCGCTGGCGGGGGAAGGTGAAGCGGGTCCGCTCGGTGCCGTCCTCGTGGAAGACGATCAGGTCGTCGCCCTTGGAGTTGGCCGGGTAGTAGCCGTAGACCACGGCCGCCTCCAGCCAGCCCTCGGTCTGCAGCCGGTCCAGCCAGGCCCGCAGCCGCGGCCGGCCCTCGGTCTCCACCAGCTCCTCGTAGGACGGGCCGTCGCCGCTGCGCGCGGCCTTGAGGCCCCACTGGCCCTTGAACAGCGCGTCCTCGTCCAGCCAGGAGGCGTAGTCGGCGAAGGGGATGCCCTTGACGATCCGGTCGCCCCAGAACGGCGGGACGGGCAGCGCGTTGTCCAGCGCGACGTCGGAGCGGATCTGGCCGAGGTTGACCTCGGGCTCCGGCTCAGCCACCTCGACCTTGGCGTGCCGGCGCTGCTTGAGCTCCGGCAGGGCCGCGCCGGGCACGCCGCGCTTGACCGCGATCAGCGCGTCCATCAGCCGCAGGCCCTCGAAGGCGTCCCGGGCGTAGCGGACCTCGCCCTCGTAGATCTCGTGCAGGTCCTGCTCCACGTAGGCGCGGGTCAGGGCGGCGCCGCCGAGGATCACCGGGAAGCTCGCGGCCAGCTTGCGCTGGTTCAGCTCCTCCAGGTTCTCCTTCATGATCACGGTGGACTTCACCAGCAGGCCGGACATCCCGATCACGTCCGCCTTGTGCTCCTGCGCGGCGTCCAGGATCGCCGAGACCGGCTGCTTGATGCCCAGGTTGACCACGTTGTAGCCGTTGTTGGACAGGATGATGTCGACCAGGTTCTTGCCGATGTCGTGGACGTCGCCCTTGACGGTGGCCAGCACGATGGTGCCCTTGCCCTCGCTGTCGGACTTCTCCATGTGCGGCTCCAGGTGGGCCACCGCGGTCTTCATCACCTCGGCGGACTGGAGCACGAACGGCAGCTGCATCTGGCCGGAGCCGAACAGCTCGCCGACCACCTTCATGCCGGCCAGCAGGGTGTCGTTGATGATCTCCAGCGCCGGGCGCACGCCCAGCGCCTCGTCCAGGTCGGCCTCCAGGCCGTTGCGCTCGCCGTCGATGATCCGGCGCTGCAGCCGCTCCTCCAGCGGGAGCGCGGCCAGCTCCTGCGCCTTGGAGGCCTTCACCGAGGCGGTGGAGACGCCCTCGAACAGCTCCAGCAGGCGCTGCAGCGGGTCGTAGCCGTCCCGGCGGCGGTCGTACACCAGGTCCAGGGCGGCCTCGCGCTGGTCCTCGGGGATCCGGGAGATCGGCAGGATCTTGGAGGCGTGCACGATCGCCGAGTCCAGGCCGGCCTCCACGCACTCGTGCAGGAAGACGGAGTTGAGCACCACCCGGGCGGCCGGGTTGAGGCCGAAGGAGATGTTCGACAGGCCCAGGGTGGTCTGCACCTTCGGGTGGCGGCGCTTGAGCTCGCGGATCGCCTCGATGGTCTCGATGCCGTCCCGGCGGGACTCCTCCTGGCCGGTGGCCAGGGTGAAGGTGAGGCAGTCGACCAGGATCGAGCCCTCGTCGATGCCGTAGTCGGTGGTGAGTTCGGCGATCAGCCGCTCGGCGATCTCGACCTTCGTCTCGGCCGTGCGGGCCTGACCCTGCTCGTCGATGGTCAGCGCGATCAGGCCGGCGCCGTGCTCACGGGCCAGCGAGGCGATCCTCCCGAAGCGCGAGTCGGGGGCGTTGCCGTCCTCGTAGTTGACCGAGTTGAGCACCGCGCGGCCGCCGAGCGCCTCCAGACCGGCCTGCAGCACCGGCGGCTCGGTGGAGTCCAGCACGATCGGCAGGGTGGAGGCGGTGGCCAGCCGGCCCGCGATCTCCTTCATGTCGGCGACGCCGTCCCGGCCGACGTAGTCGACGCACAGGTCCAGCAGGTGGGAGCCGTCCCGGATCTGATCCCGGGCGATCTCCACGCAGGCCTGCCAGTCGCCGGCCAGCATCGACTCGCGGAACTTCTTCGAGCCGTTGGCGTTGGTGCGCTCGCCGATCGCCAGGTACGAGGTGTCCTGACGGAACGGCACCGCCTGGTAGAGCGAGGAGGCCGCCGGCTCCGGCTTCGGCTCGCGCGGCGCGATCGGACGGCCCTGCACCCGCTCGACCACCTGGCGCAGGTGCTCGGGGGTGGTGCCGCAGCAGCCGCCGACCAGCGAGAGGCCGTACTCCCGGGTGAACACGTCGTGGGCGTCGGCCAGTTCGGCCGGGGAGAGCGGGTAGTGGGCGCCGTCCTTGCCGAGCACCGGCAGGCCCGCGTTCGGCATGCAGGACAGGCCGATCCTCGCGTTCTTGGCCAGGTAGCGCAGGTGCTCGCTCATCTCGGCCGGGCCGGTGGCGCAGTTGAGGCCGATGTAGTCGACGCCCAGCGGCTCCAGCGCGGTGAGCGCGGCACCGATCTCGGAGCCGAGCAGCATGGTGCCGGTGGTCTCCACCGTCACCTGCACCAGCACCGGGAGGTCCAGTCCGGCCTCGGCCAGGGCACGCTTGGAGCCGAGGATCGCGGCCTTGGTCTGCAGCAGGTCCTGGCTGGTCTCCACCAGCAGCGCGTCGGCGCCGCCCGCGATCAGACCGGCCGCGTTCCGCTGGAAGCCGTCCCGCAGCGTCTCGTACGGGGCGTGGCCGAGGGTCGGCAGCTTGGTGCCGGGGCCGATCGAGCCGAGCACCCAGCGGGTACGGCCGTCGGCGGCGTGGGCGTCGGCCACCTCGCGGGCGATCCGGGCGCCGGCCTCGGACAGCTCGAAGATCCGCTCGGCGATGTCGTACTCGCCCAGGGCGGAGAAGTTGGCACCGAAGGTGTTGGTCTCCACGCAGTCCACGCCCACCGCGAAGTAGGCCTCGTGGACGGAGCGGACGATGTCCGGGCGGGTGACGTTGAGGACCTCGTTGCAGCCCTCGAGGTTCTGGAAGTCCTCCAGCGTCGGGTCCTGCGCCTGGAGCATGGTGCCCATCGCACCGTCGGCCACCACCACCCGGGTGGCGAGCGCTTCACGCAGTGCGTTCGCGCGGCTCTGCTGAGTGATGGACGGGTTGGCTGCAGTGGCCATGGGGCGTCTCCCTGGTGCGACGGCTGTCGGCTTTGCGAGCCCGCTTGCTCGGGCCCGCACGTGGCCAGGGTATCCGGCCCACGGCCCGGCCTGCGGGTGCATTCCGTATCCTGAGCGCTCGACCGCGAGGGGGGAACAGTCGCGTGATCCGATTCGGGAACGTCGCACGGCGGATCGGGCGGGCCCTGGGGGCGCCGCTGCGCCGCTGGAGAGGCCTGCCGTGGTGGGGGCGCGCCCTGGTGGCGCTGGGGCTGGCGGCGGCCGTACCGGTCGCCGCGCTGGGCTCGCTGTTCATCGCGATCCGGCTGCACTACTCGGGTGAACCGGCCGCCGAGGCCCGTACCCGGGGCCGGGACGCCGTCTGGCTCGGCCACGCCTGGGTGGACGGCCGCAAGACCGACGCCGACGTCGCCGCGCTGGCCCGGCAGCTGGCCGGCACCGGCGTGCGCGACCTGTACGTCCACACCGGGCCGCTGGAGCACGACGGCTCGCTGCCGCCCGCCGTCCACCCGGCGGCCCGCTGGTTCACCGAGGCCGCCCACCGGGCGCTGCCGGGGGTGCGGCTGCAGGGCTGGCTGGGGGACGAGGTCAAGCCCGAGCGGGACGCGATGGACCTCGACGACGCGCCCACCCGGGACCGGGTCGCCGCCGCCGCGGCCCAGGTGCTGGACCAGGGCTTCGACGGCGTGCACTTCGACATGGAGCCGATCCGCCCCGGCTCGGCCGGCTGGCTCGCCCTGCTCGACCTGGTCCACCCGGTGACGGCCGCCCGCGGCGCGAAGCTGTCGGTGGCGGCCCCCCAGATCGACCCCGTCCCCGGCCTGCACACGGCCGGCATCCTGCTCACCGACCACGGCAAGTGGTGGGACCGGGCGTACTTCCGGGAGACCGCCCGCCGGGTCGACCAGGTCGCGGTGATGACCTACGACACCTCGATGCCGACCGAGCCGCTGTACGGCGGCTACGTCGCGCGGCAGACCGAGCTGGCCCTGGCCGCCACCCCGCCGGACGTCGACCTCCTGATCGGCCTGCCGTTCTTCTGGGACGACAAGTGGGGCCACTGGGGCGACGCGGAGACCGTCCCGGCGGCCGTCCGGGGCGTCCGGCTGGGCCTGGGCCGGGAGGACCTGCGGCGGGCCAACTTCGGGGTCGCGCTGTACGTGGACTTCGCCGCGACGCCGGAGAACTGGGCGGCGTACCGGCGCGGCTGGGTGGACCTTTCGTAGAAGCCGTCGGGCTCAGGCCGCCATCCGGTGGGCCAGGGCGCCCAGGTAGCGGTGCACGGTGGCGTCCTCGCCGGACAGGTAGTGCGAGACGGCCCGGTACAGCGGCTTGCGGACCTCGCCGTGCTCGGTGACGGTCAGCGAGCAGCCGGACCCGGCCGGGGTGAGGCGGTACGTCCAGGTGCCGCCGTAGGGCAGGTCCCGGTCGGCGATGCCGGTCACCAGCCGGTACGGGGCCTCGCTCGCCACCACCTCGTAGGTGGTGTGCCCGTGCCGGTCGTACTCGCGCCAGCGCGGGCGTCCGCCGGCCCCGGCGGGCAGCCGTTCGACGTGGGTGAGGCCCGGGCGCCAGGCCGGATAGAGGTCGATGTCGGTCAGCACCTCCCAGACCGCGCCGGGCGGCTGGGAGAGTTCCAGCCCGCCCTCGGTGACGTGCTCCACCGGCAGCCGGCGCCCGGCCCGGTCCGCCGCCAGCAGCGCGGCCCCGGCCAGCGCCGCCGCGCCCGCACCCGCACCTGCGCCGATCCACAGCCATCGATTCATCGGTCGGCCCCTTCCGCCCGGCCCCCGCCCCATCATCGCGCCGCCGCGCCCGGCCCGCCCCCCGTGGCGCAGCGTCGCCGGTCAGGCACCGTGCGTCCGCACCTGGCCGCCTGACGCCGCGTCAGCCGCCGCGGGCCGGATATCCGCTGGATCAGGGCGGCCCGCTCCCCCAGACTGTCCCGGTGCCCGGCCGCCATGCGCATCAAAGCCCGTAGGCTGGGCAGGTAGGGACCGTGGAGCGAGCCGTTCCACGGGAGACGAGAGGTTCGACAGGCGGCAGCCGGCCCGTCGTTGCCCCGGCGAGCCAGCCGGGGCGGTGCCGGTCCGACCGCCGACCGGAGGGAGACGCTGGGTGATCGAGTTGGAAGATGTTCCCGAGTTGATCGACCCGGTGATGGTCTGCGCCTTCGAGGGGTGGAACGACGCGGGCGACGCCGCCTCCGCGGCCCTGGCGCACCTGGACGAGACCTGGGGCGGCAAGGTGTTCGCCGCCCTGGACGCCGAGGACTACTACGACTTCCAGGTCAACCGTCCGACGGTCTGGCTGGACGGCGGCGTGCGCCGGATCACCTGGCCGACCACCCGGCTGTCGGTGGTCCGGGTGACCGAGCCGGTGACCAGGGACGTGGTGCTGGTCCGCGGGATCGAGCCCAGCATGCGCTGGCGCTCGTTCTGCAACGAGCTGCTGGGCTTCGCGCACGAGCTGGGCGTCGAACTGGTGGTGATCCTGGGCGCGCTGCTCGGCGACACCCCGCACAGCCGGCCGGTGCCGGTCAGCGGGGTCACCTCCGATCCGGACCTGGCCCGCCGGCTGGACCTGGAGGAGAGCCGCTACGAGGGCCCGACCGGGATCGTCGGGGTGCTCCAGGAGGCGTGCACCCACGCCGGGGTGCCGGCCGTGACGCTGTGGGCCGCGGTGCCGCACTACGTGGCGCAGCCGCCCAACCCCAAGGCCACGCTGGCGCTGCTCAACAAGCTGGAGGACCTGCTGGACCTGCGCGTCCCGCCGGGCGAGCTCGGCGAGGACGCCCGGGCCTGGCAGCTGGGCGTGGACCAGCTGGCCGCCGAGGACAGCGAGGTCGCCGAGTACGTCCAGCAGCTGGAGGAGGCGCAGGACACGGCGGAGCTGCCGGAGGCCTCCGGGGATGCCATCGCGCGCGAGTTCGAGCGCTACCTGCGCCGCCGGGAGAACGTCGGCCCGACCGGCGAGAAGCCGGTGTCCGGGCACGCGACGGCCGAGCGGCCGGCCGAGCCGGAGGGGCCGGGCACGACCCGGGAGAGCCAGGAGGGGGCGGAGGACGAGTAGTCCTCGTCGGCCCCGCCCGGGCGGGGTGTGCCGAAGGGGCGCCGGGACTCGAAGTCCCGGCGCCCCTTCGGCGTTCTCAGGGCGTCACCGCTCCCAGGGCGTCACCGCTCTCGGGGTGTCACCGCTCTCGGGGTGTCACCCTCACAGCGCGACGCCGAGCAGGGCGTCCACGGTGCGGCTCACCAGGCCGGGCGCGCCGATGTCGGTGCCGCCCGCCGTCTCCTGCTGCGCGGCCCACCGGTCGACGGCGGCCAGCGCGGCGGGCGCGTCCAGGTCGTTCGCCAGCGCGGCGCGGACCTCGGCGAGCAGCTGCTCGGCGGCCGGGCCGTCCGGCCGGGAGACGGCGGCCCGCCAGCGGGCGAGGCGCTCGACGGCCTCGTCCAGGACGGCCTTGGTCCACTCCCAGTCCTGGCGGTAGTGGTGCGAGAGCAGCGCCAGGCGGATCGCCGCCGGGTCGACGCCCTCGCGGCGCAGGGCCGAGACGAAGACCAGGTTGCCGCGGGACTTGGACATCTTCCGGCCGTCCAGCCCGACCATCCCGGCGTGCACGTACGCCTTGGCGTACGGGTGGGAGCCGGTGGCGCTGTGGGCGTGCGAGGCGCCCATCTCGTGGTGCGGGAAGGACAGGTCGCTGCCGCCGCCCTGGATGTCGAAGCCCATGCCCAGGTACTGCAGGGCGATGGCCACGCACTCGATGTGCCAGCCGGGGCGGCCGTGGCCGAGCTCGGTGTCCCAGGCGGGCTCGCCCGGACGGGCGGCCAGCCAGAGCAGGGCGTCCAGCGGGTTGCGCTTGCCGGGGCGGTCCGGGTCGCCGCCGCGCTCGGCGAAGACCGGGAGCATGGCCTCGCGGGTGAGCCCGGAGACCTCGCCGAAGTGCGGGTCGGCGTCGACCGAGTAGTAGATGTCCCCGTCGACCCTGTAGGCGGCGCCGGAGGCCAGCAGCTTCTGGACGATCGGGACGATCCACGGGATCGACTCGACGGCGCCCACGTAGTGGGCCGGCGGGAGCAGCCGCAGGGCCGTCATGTCCTCGCGGAACAGGGCGGTCTCGCGCTCGGCGAGGGCCACCCAGTCCTGGCCGGTCTCGACGGCGCGCTGGAGCAGCGGGTCGTCCACGTCGGTCACGTTCTGGATGTAGCGGACGTCGTGGCCGGCGTCCTTCCAGACCCGCTGCACCAGGTCGAAGGCGTTGTAGGTGGCGGCGTGGCCCATGTGGGTCGCGTCGTAGGGGGTGATGCCGCAGACGTAGATCCGGGCGGTGCCGTCCTGCGGCACGACCTCGCGGACCGTGCCCGCTGCGGTGTCGAAGATGTGGAGGGGGAGCCCCTGACCAGGCAGGGCGGGAACCTCGGAGGCGGGCCAGGCATGCATGGGATCGACCTTAACCTTGAGAACATTTGAAAGCCTAACCAGTAACGAAGATCGACTGGATTAGCTTCCTGCCGTTGCCCGATCACCCTTCGACTGCTCAGGGCCCGTCTTCGCGCGTTCCGTTTCGGACCGGTGACTCCGTCCGATCGTTTTCGGACACGGGTGAGCGCCCGGTCGGCCCTGCCGCCGACCGGGCGCCCGGCTCCCCGGGGGAGCGGCCGGAGCCGCTACGACCGCTGCCAGAGGGCCGGCACGTTCGGCGGCTCCCAGCCCACCAGGGCGGTGTGCGCCTGGAGGCAGACGTAGGAGGCGCCGGTGTAGGTGACGCGGTCGCCCGCGTTGTACGCCCGGCCGGCGGCCCAGCTGCCGCTCGGCGGCGTGGTGGATCCTCCGGTCGGGGTCCCGGTCGGGGTCCCGGTCGGGGTGGTGGTGGCCGTCGGGCTCGGGGTGCCCGGGGTCTGCGGCACGTCCAGCACGAAGTCGAAGGTGGCGTTCTCGCCGGAGCCGTTCCGCTGGACGTTCATCAGCAGCCGGGCGTCGTAGATGGTGTCGGTGTTGTTGCGCGGCTCGCCCGGGAAGTACAGCTGGGTGGTCAGGATCGGGCGGCCGGGGGCCTGGAGCTTGACGTGCAGGTGCCGGGTGCGGCCCGGGTAGAGGCCCGGGACGACGGTTTCCAGCCGGTACGCGCCGTTGGCGTCGGTGAACTGGTGGCCGCGGAAGGTGTAGCCGACGTTGTCGTAGTTCCCGCCGTCGTCGGCCTGCCAGAAGTCCAGCAGCACGCCGGGGACGGGCCGGCAGGCGCGGCCGAAGACGTAGCCGCTGACGGTCAGCCGGGTACCCGGGCCGTCGTTCACCATCGAGCTGCGCAGCGGGGAGTCGGGCTTGAAGTACGGACCCTCGATCTGCTCGACGGTCGGGTCGTCCCCGTCGTGGCACTCGGGGGTCAGGCCGGGGATGCGGCCGGCGCCGACCTTGTCGCGGGCCAGGGCGACCCCGCCGCCGACGAGCAGCGGTGCGGCCCCGAGCGCGGCGGCGGCCTTGAGGACGGTCTTGCGGCTGATCATGCCGTCGGACGGGGGCATGCGCCGTCTCCTTCCGGTGGATCCTTCGCGGGGGAGCTAGGGGGGCGGCCCTTGCCATGGTGGGGGCATGACAAGGGCCGAACCGGCCGCCGTCCGCGCGCTGGACCGGCCGCCGGTGGCCGGTAGGAACGTTACGGACCGTCCGGCGCGACGGCGATGGACATGATCCGGGGATCGTGGTGATTTCCGTCGACCCTGGCCCGGAACTCCCCCGGGGTCATCCCGGTCTCCCGCCGGAAGAAGCGGCAGAAGTACGCCGGGTCCGCGAAGCCGGCCTCCTTGGCGACCTGGCGAATCGTCAGATCAGTGCAGGCGAGCAGCCGTTTGGCCTCCAGGGTCTGCTGCCGGCGGATCAGTCCGCCCGGGGTGCGGCCGGTGGCCTGCTTGACCAGGGTCTGCAAGTGCCCCGGGGAGACCCCGAGTTCCTGGGCGGTGGAGGCGACCGAGTGCCGCACCCCGCCCGGCTTGGCGATCAACCGGGTGAAGGCGGCCGCCAGTTCGGCCGGCCTGCTGGGCACCGCGGGCCGGTCGTCCGGGGCGCAGGCGCGCAGGGCCCGGACGATCAGGATGTGCAGGCTGGCCCGTAGCACGCCCTGGTAGCCGGGCGCCCTGGTCCGGTACTCCTGCTCCATGTCGGCGAGCAGCCGGGCGATGGCGCCGGCCTGCTCGCCGAGCGCGATGCCGGGGCGGGCGGCCAGGGCGCGCAGCGCGGCGAGGTCCTGCGGGTGCCCCAGCAGGAAGTCCTCGTTGAACAGGACGACCCGGCCGGTGAGTTCCTCGGCGTCCGCCCAGTGGTGCACCTGGCCGGGCGTGATCACGCACAACTGCGGTGGTGCCAACGCCCGGTGGACCAGGTCCAGGACGTGGGCGCCGTGGCCGCCGGTGACCATGACGATCTCGTGGAACGAGTGCCGGTGGGGGAAGTTGGCGCGGGAGAGCGGGCCGATCGCGTCGAAACTGCCGATCGCGAAGGGCAGCACGTGGGGCAGTGGGACCTGCAGGCGGTGCAACGGCAGGTCCGGCGCGGTTCGGGGGGTGGGGGTGGTCCGTCGCACGTCCATCGGAGCAGTGTGCGACCTGTTCCGGTGACAGGTCCAGACCACCGGCCGGTAACCCGGGCCGAACCCCCGCCGCGCCGCGGAACCCGCGCTACACCGGCGGCCAGGGGATCGCGGGCCAGTCCGCGGAGGGCAGCGGGTGCGTGCCCGAGTCCCGCAGCCCGGCCACCCGGGCCCGGGTGGCGTCCAGTTCGGCGGCGGTCAGGTGCGGGGCCAGCCGCTCGGCCAGCGCCCCCTCCAACTGCTCGGCCAGCCCGGCCAGCACCTCCAGCGCCTCGGCGGGCAGCGGGTCGCCCGCCCAGCCCCAGAGCAGGGTGCGCAGCTTGCCCTCGGTGTTGAAGGTGACGCCGTGGTCGATGCCGTACACCCGGCCGTCGGCGGCCGGGATCAGGTGGCCGCCCTTGCGGTCGGCGTTGTTGAGCACCGCGTCCAGCACCGCGAGCCGGCGCAGCCGCCGGTCGTCGTGGTGCACCAGCAGCGCGGTGCGGCCGCCCTCGATCTCGGCCCGGACGATCGGCAGCCAGCCCTCCTCCGGGCCGGCCGGGTCCTGCAACGCCAGCAGCGGCTCGGCCTCCGGGTCGGGCTCGACCCACAGCTGCACCATGCCCGGCCCGTGCGGGCCGTCGCGCAGCACGGTCGGCGGGATCAGCTCCCAGCCGGTGGCCGCGGACAGCTCGTACGCGGCGACCTCGCGGCCGGCCAGGGTGCCGTCCGGGAAGTCCCACAGCGGGCGCTCGCCCGCCACCGGCTTGTAGACGGCCTGGGCGCTCAGCCCGTCGTGCTCGACGGTGCAGTACAGCGCGGCGTTGGAGGCCTCGGTGAGCCGGCCGTGCACGGTCAGCCCGCCCCGGCGCAGCAGGGCGAGGGCGGTGGGCACGTCGGCGGCGAGGGCGGCGGCCGCCGCCGGGTCGGCCTGCGGCGGGGTCTCGGTGTTCAGCGCCGGTAGCCGTTCGCGCGCGGGCACAGGTGGCCCTCCGGGTCCAGCGGCAGGTTGCAGAACGGGCAGGGCTTGCGGCCGGCCGCGACCAGGTCCAGCGCGCGCTTGGCGAACACGCGGGCCATCGCACCGGACAGCCGCACCCGCAGCATGTCCGGGCCGTTCTCGTCGTCCTGGAAGGCGGCTTCCTCGCCGTCCTCCTCCTCGTCCTCCACCAGCGCCTGGGCCTCGACCACCAGGCAGGCGTCCACGCTGTCCCAGGCCAGGGCCATGGTGCCGACCCGGAACTCCTGCTCCAGCGGGAGATCCAGCGGGGCGGTGTCGAGCAGGTCCTTGGGCGCGGCGGCCGGGATGGCGGCGTCGCCCCCGCTGCGTCGCAGCGCCTCGTCCAGGACCTCCTCGATCCGTTCGGCGAGCGCGGCGACCTGGGTCTTCTCCAGCAGCACGCTGGTGATCCGGCCCCGGGCGCTGGCCTGCAGGTAGAACGCCCGGGCGCCGGGCTGGCCGACGGTGCCGGCCACGAACCGTTCGGGCTGGTCGTAGAAGAAGACCTGACGGGGCACGCTCTAGCTCCGGATCGTGTCGGTTTGTGCGGATCCGCCAAGGGGGATCGCGGGGTTGTCCACCTGGGCCGGTGGTCGGACTACTGGGCACTCACCAGTCACCCTACGACCTCCGGGCCCCGGCCGGGGAGCCGAGCCGGGGGCCGCGGACGGGGTGGCACCCGCGGGGTCGGACGGTGTCGCGCGCCGTTCGGACGGGTGCGCGGGGCGGGCGGGGAGGGGGCGAGCGGCACCGCTCAGACCGCGCCGCCGACCACCGCGTCACCGGCCGGGGTGGCCGCGGCGGCCGAGGGCCGGGGCGCCAGCGAGGCGAGGTCGCCGGTGTCGCCCGTTCTGAGGACGAAGGGCCGCTGCGGGGTGTAGCGGATGGCGGTGACCGAACAGGGCTCGACGCTGATCCGCTGGAAGTGGTCCAGGTGCAGGCCGAGCGCGTCGGCCACCACCGCCTTGATCACGTCCCCGTGCGAGCAGGCGATCCAGACCGCGTCCTCGCCGTGCTCCTCGGCGACCCTCGCGTTCCACTCGCGGACGGCGTCGACCGTACGGTGGCTCAGCGCGCGCAGCGACTCGCCGCCCGGGAAGGCCGCGGCGGAGGCGTGGTCCTGCACGGTGCGCCAGAGCGGCTCCTTGGCCAGCTCGGCCAGCGGACGGCCGGTCCACTCGCCGTAGTGGCACTCCCCCAGCCGCTCGTCCTCGGTCGGCGTGCCCAGCTCGGGGCGGGCGGCGAGCAGCGGCTCCAGGGTCTGCCGACAGCGCTCCAGCGGGCTGCTGACGGCGAGCGCCAGCGGAATCCCGGCCAGCCGGTCGGCGAGCGCGGCGGCCTGGGCGCGCCCGGTGTCGTCCAGGTCCACGCCGGGGGTCCAACCGGCCAGGATCCCGGCGGTGTTCGCGGTCGAGCGGCCGTGACGGACGAGCAACAGGGTGGGCATGGGGCTCAGCCTACGGCCTCCGGACTCCGCCGTGGGGTGCGGTCCGGGAGTCGGGGGCCGGTGGTGCGTGGACGGGACTCGTCGCGCGGGGCCGTCGTCGCGCGGGGCTGTCGTCGCGCAGGGTCCGTCGCGCAGGGCCCGTCACGCAGAGCTCGCGTCGGCCCGGTGGCCCGGCTCCCGGCCCGGCGGGCGCGTTCGGGGGACAATGGCCCGCATGATCGTGCACTGCGCCGCGTACCGGGACGGCCGCCGGCTCGGGGCCTCCGAGGACCTGACCGACTCGCTCGCCACCGCCCGCGAGGCCGGGCCGGGAGCCTTCGTCTGGATAGGCCTCCTCGAACCGACGACCGAGGAACTCGACCGGGTCGGCAAGGAGTTCGCGCTGCACCCGCTGGCCGTCGAGGACGCCGTCAGCGCCCACCAGCGCCCCAAGGTCGAGGCCTACCAGGGCTCGCTGTTCGTCGCCCTCAAGACCCTCGGCCACCACGCCGACACCCGTACCGTCACCAGCGGCGAGGTGATGGTCTTCCTCGGCCCGGACTTCGTGATGACCGTCCGGCACGGCGAGGACACCCCGCTCAGCGGCCTGCGGGCCCGGCTCGAACAGCAACCCGAACTGCTGCGCTACGGCCCCAGCTCGGTGCTGCACTCGGTCTGCGACACCGTGGTGGACGGCTACGTCGAGGTGGCGACCGCGCTCCAGGCCGACCTGGACGAACTGGAGGCGGACGTCTTCGCCCCCGGCCGGGTCGGCCGCGACACCGCCGGGCGGATCTACGGCTACAAGCGCCAGGTGATGACCGTCCGCCGGGCCGTCGCCCCGCTGCTGGAACCGATGCTGCGGCTGGAGCGCGGCGCCCCCTTCGTCCAGCCGGAGACCGCCCCCTACCTGCGGGACGTCGCCGACCACCTGGCCCGGGTGAACGACCAGGTGGACGGCATGGACCGGCTGCTGTCCGACATCCTCGGCGCCAACCTGGCCCAGGTGAGCGTGCAGCAGAACAACGACATGCGGAAGATCTCGGCCTGGGCGGCGCTGGCCGCCGTGCCGACCATGATCGCGGGCGTGTACGGGATGAATTTCGACGACATGCCCGAGCTCCACCAGCCGTGGGGCTACCCGGCGGTGCTGTCGCTGATGGCGCTGGTGTGCGTGGTGCTGCACCGGGTGTTCAAGCGGCACGACTGGCTGTAAGTGCCGCTCGCCTCCCGCCCGGTGGATCACACCTGGCGGATCAGGCCAGTCCGGCGCGCTCCAGCGCCTCGACGCCGGTGCGCAGCGCCTGGATCCGCTCGTCCAGCGTGAAGCCGGAGGGGGCCAGGGTCAGCGTGGTGACACCGGCGTCGGCGTAGGCCTGCATCCGGTCGGCGATCCGGGCGGTGTCGCCGATCAGCGAGGTGGCGTCGATCAGGTCGTGCGGGACGGCGGCCGCGGCGCCCGCGTAGTCCTTGGCCAGGTACTTCTCCTGGATCTCGTCGGCGGCCTGCTCGTAACCCATGCGCCGGGTCAGCTGGTTGTAGAAGTTCTTCTCCTTGCTGCCCATGCCGCCGATGTACAGGGCGGCGTAGGAACGCTGGGAGTCGACCCCGGCCTTGATGTCCTCGCCGACCGCGAGGGTGACGGTCGGGCAGAGGTCGAAGCCCTCCAGGGACTTTCCGGCCTTGGCGCGCCCGGCCTTCAACGGGTCCAGCGAGAGCGCGGCGTGCTCGGGGGCGAAGAAGATGCCGAGCCAGCCGTCGGCGATCTCGCCGGTCTGCTCCAGGTTCTTCGGGCCGATCGCGGCGATGTACAGCGGGATCTGCTCGCGCACCGGGTGCACGGTCAGCTTGATCGGCTTGCCCGGGCCGCCGGGCAGCGGAAGGGTCCAGTTCTCGCCCTCGTGCACCAGGCGCTCGCGGGACATCGCCTTGCGGATGATCTCCACGTACTCGCGGGTGCGGGCGAGCGGCTTGTCGAACTTCACGCCGTACCAGCCCTCGGAGACCTGCGGGCCGGAGACGCCGAGGCCGAGCCGGAAGCGGCCGCCGGAGAGGGTGTCCAGGGTCGCGGCGGTCATCGCGGTCATCGCCGGGGTGCGGGCCGGGATCTGGAAGATGGCCGAACCGACGTCGATCCGCTCGGTCTTCGCGGCGACGAAGCTCAGCACCGTCGCGGCGTCCGAGCCGTACGCCTCCGCCGCCCAGCAGACCGAGTAGCCGAGCCGGTCCGCCTCCTGGGCCACCGCGATGTTGTCGGCGTCCATGCCGAGTCCCCAGTAGCCGAGGTTGATGCCGAGTCGCATGTGCCGAACCTTCCAGTCGGGTGGGCCCGGTGGCCAGTCGGGCAGGCGTCGTGGCCGGTCGGGCGGGGCGTGCCAGCACGTCGGGCGGGCCTGCTGGCGAGCGTAGCCGCGTCCCCGCAGGTCATGCTACTGACGGGTAGTGGTGGTCTGGGTCACACCTGCCGCATTGATCGTTCTGCGGGTCTGCGCCCCTGCCCGGGGACCGGCCGCTACGCTCAGCCGACGTGGGGAGCACTCGCCCCACCTGCGCGTTTACAGGGGCTCCCGGGGCCACCGGGGCCACCGGCCAGTGGAGGGCCCGTCCGATGGAAAAGCGTCACCTCGGCCGTACCGGCCTACAGGTCTCCCGCCTCGGTCTCGGCACCATGACCTGGGGCCGCGACACCGACGAGCAGGAAGCCGCCGAGCAGCTCAAGGAGTTCGTCGACGCCGGCGGCAACCTGGTCGACACCGCCGACGTGTACGCCGACGGCGGGGCCGAGTACCTGCTCTCCCGCCTCACCGACAGCCTCGTCCCTCGCTCCGAACTCGTCATCGCCACCAAGGCGGGCAGCGTCCCCGAGTCCACCCGCCGCTTCGACAGCTCCCGCGGCCACCTGCTCGCCGCCCTGGACGCCTCGCTGCGCCGGCTCGGCACCGACTACGTCGACCTGTGGCAGGTCCACGCCTTCGACCCGAACACGCCCCTCGAGGAGACCCTCAGCGCCCTCGACATCGCCGTCTCCTCCGGCCGCGCCCGCTACACCGCCGTCTGCGACTTCAGCGGCTGGCAGCTCGCCAAGGCCGCCACCTGGCAGCGCGCCCACCACGACCGGATGCCGCTGGCCGGTGCCCAGGTGGAGTACTCGCTGCTCCAGCGCGGCATCGAGCGCGAGGCGCTGCCCGCCGCCCTCGACGCCGGGGTCGGCATCCTGGCGGGCTCGCCGCTCGGCCGCGGGGTGCTCACCGGCAAGTACCGGCACGGCGTTCCGCAGGACTCGCGCGGCGCCTCGCCCTACCTGTCCGGGTTCGTCCAGCCCTACCTCGGGGAGCGCTCCCGGCGGATCGTGGACGCCGTCGCCACCGCCGCCGACGGGCTCGCCAGCAGCCCGCTCGCGGTCGCGCTGGCCTGGGTCCGGGACCGGCCCGGGGTGGCCAGCGCGCTGATCGGGGCGCGCACCGTGGCCCAGCTCCAGGCGGCACTGTCAGTGGAGGCGCTTACGCTTCCGGGTGAGATCCGCGGGGCGCTGGACGACATCTCGTCGCCGGTGCACCGCTACCCGGACCAGGGGTGGACGGAGCTGTAGCCCTGGAGCCGGGCGGTCGAACCGGGCGGTCGAAGCGGTTGGTCAGACGGGCGGCCGAACCGGTGGTCGAGCAGAACGAGCAGTGCAGAACGTGCAGTGGAGTGAGCTTTGGAGCGGACGACGATGAGTGGCACGGGCAACGGCGCTCCGGAGGGGGCTGCGGCCGCGGCCGCGCCCGACCAGGCGACGATCGCGGAGATCGTGGCGCGGATGCGCCGGATCGAGCAGCAGGAGGCGCGGCCGGGGGCCCACCGGCTCGGGCCTTCCGCTCCGAAGGCTTTGGGGGCCGAGGGGGCCGGGGAGTCCGGGGAGCCTGAGGGCACCGAGGGGTCTTCTGAGGGGTCCGAGGCCGAGGGGTCCGCGCCGGGTGTCGGTGAGGCGCCGGCCGATCAGCCGGCGGCTGAACCGGCCGCGGTTGCCCCGGTGACCCCTCCGATCGCCCGGCCTTCCGCTCCCCCGCCGGCCGCGCCGATGCGGCCCGCCGCGCCGAGCGAGGAGGCGCTCCGGGAGACCGCCGCCGTGCTGACCGAAGGTGGCGCCCCCGTCGACCTGGCCGCCGCCGCGGTGGCCGCGCTCGGCGAGGAGGCCGCGAAGCAGCTGCGCGAGGACCCGTGGGCGGTCCTCGGGCTCCCCGGTGTGCGCCCCGAACACGCGGACCACTTCGCCCGCGGCCTGCTCGGAGCCTCGGTCGGCCCGGACGACGAGCGACGGGCCCGGGCCCTGGTGGTCTGGCTGCTGGAGCAGGCGGCGCTGCGCGGGCACTCGGCCCAGGACGCGAAGGACGTGGTCGCCGGGCTGGAGCGGCTCCGGGTCCCGGACCCGCTCGCCGCGATCGCGGAGGCGGTCGCCGAGGGGCGGCTGCTGTCGTTCCAGGAGGAGCTGACCGGCCCCGGGGCCCCGACGGCGGGCGGCGAGGAGGACGAGGACGAGCCGCCGACCCGGATGCTGCTCGCGCTGGAGGGGCCGGCGATGGCCGAGGACAGCCTCGCCGAGAAGCTGCTCCAGCTGATGGCCACCTTCGTACCGGGTGAGGACACCGAGGAGCAGGACGGCGAGGGTCAGGACGGCGAGGGGCAGGACGGCGAGCAGCCGTCGTCGGAGGCAGGCTCCGAGGAGTCCGCCGAACCCCTACCCGCCGCTCCCGGCCCCGCCGCCTGGGAGGCCGCCGCCGAAGCGGCGCCGTCCCCCTCCGCGGCCGCCCTGATCCGGGCCGTCGCCGGAAGCGCCCTGGTGCTGCACACCGGCGGTGAGGCGGCCCGGGCCGAGCCGGCCGCGCTGCTCGCCGCCGCCACGGGGCTCGGCCTGCGGGCCTGGGCCGCCACCTGGACCGACCAGGGCCGGGACTCCTTCGACTCCCTCTCCCCCGCCGCGACGCCGGTGGCGACCCTCGCCGAGCTGCTGTCCGGTACGGCCGGCCCCGGCCGCGCGCCCGACGGCACGCTCGCGCTGGACCTCCTGGTCCTGCTGGACGCGCCGCTGCTGGACGTCGAACTGGCCGCCACCGTCCTGGAGTCGCTCGCCGACGGCACCCGGCTGGTGCTCAGCGGGGATCCGGGCCAGCTCTGGTCGGCCGGCCCTGGCAGGTTCTTCGCCGACCTGCTGGCCGCCAAGGCCTGCCCGGCGGTCGCCTCCCGCACCCCGGACTTCGGCCCGATCGGCGAGCTGGTCTCCGGGGTCGGCGTCGGCGAGCTGCAGCCGGTCGAGGCGCCGGACAAGGAGGTGGTCATCCTGACCGCCAAGGACGGCGGCGAGGCCGTGCACCGCGCCGTCCAGCTGCTCACCGACTCCATCCCGCGCGCGCTCGGCATCCCCGCCGAGCAGGTGGTGCTGCTCACCCCGGGCCACGGCGGCCCGGCCGGCACGCGGGCGCTGAACGCGGCCGCGAAGGCCCGGCTGAACCCCGGCCCCGGCCGGTTCGGCGGCTTCGACCCGGGTGACCGGGTGGTGGAGTCCCCCGCCCCCGGGGTCACCCGCCCGGCCCGGGTGCTGGACGGCGACGCGGCCGGACTGCACCTGGAGTTCCCGGACGGCTCGCGCCGGACCGTCCCGCCCGCGGAGGCCGGCCGGCTGCGGCACGGCTGGGCGCTGACCGTCCACATAAAGGCGTTCACCTCTGTTGGTGAAATCGTCCCCCTGACGCGAGCCAGTGTTCAAGTCTTGAAGGCAGGGAAACAGGAAGATCGCCCGAT